>JAPLPA010000123.1 GCA_026400415.1 Afipia sp.
AGCGACCGTCATCTTTCCCGTGGGCGACGGAAGGTCGGCTTGCGAGAGCAGCCATCCGGCAAGCATGGTTTCCGCTAGCGGAACGGGTAGCGCGTGGCGGCCCGCCGCAGAGACGACGCCGAAGCCTTCCGCAAGCGCCACGCCTGCGCCGCCATATTCATCTGTAACCCACGATAGCGGCAGACCTGCCTCGCTCAATGCCGCCCAGAGCGGCTTTTTCCAACCGTCGTTTTTCGCAGCGTTGATGGTCTGCGCGTCGGCAAGATCGGCGAAGATACGATCTGCAGTTTCCGCGACGATGTTTTCGGCTTCGGCCACATGGCCTCCCAATGAACCGGCGGGCGTTTCAATCTCGCATAGCGAAAATCGCCGCCGCCCTCTTTGTTGGATGTCATGATGGTAAAATCCGCAATCCATGACAAGCGATGAAGTGAGACACCCCATAGCTGCCATGACGTGCACGAGGTCCGCCGAAAAGGCTGTCCTATGCTGTAGTCTCTCGATAGTTTGCCGCAACTTCAGAGTGCAGGCGGGCGACTGGCAAAGAGAAGGCTAAGGCGATGTCGAAGGATGGGTTGAAAGTCATTATCACCGGCTCAGCGTCGGGCCTTGGTGCGGCGTCCGCTGCGATCCTTGCGAAGGAAGGTGCCGGCGTTGTCATCAACTATTCGTCCAGCAAAAAGGAAGCAGAGCAAACCGCCGATCTTTGCCGCAGCGCCGGCGGCGAGGTCGTTGTCGTGCAGGGTGACGTGTCGCGCGACGAGGATTGCAAGAAGATCGTTGCGGCCGCGGCATCTTGGGGGAAGCTCGACGCACTCATCAACAATGCGGGCATCACCAAACACAACGCGCACGACAATCTGGATGGATTGTCGGCGGAGGATTTCCAGCGGATCTACAGCGTGAATACGATAGGGCCTTACCAGATGGTGCGCGCCGCACGCGCTCTGCTGGAAGCAGGATCGCAGGCCAGCGGTCGCGCTTCGTCTGTGGTCAATGTGTCGTCGGTGGCAGGCATCGCTGGCTTCGGATCGTCGGTCGCTTACGCGGCGAGCAAGGGAGCGCTCAATGCGATGACGCTGTCGCTAGCACGTGCGCTGGCACCGAAGATTCGCGTCAACGCGATTTGTCCCGGCTTTATCGATACGCCATGGTTCACCAAAGGACGCGGCGAAGAAGTGACCAACCTCATCCGTCAGGCGGTCAGTACGGGTTCGCCGCTTCAGGTCGCGTCAAAGGCCGAGGACATTGCGGAAGTCGTATGTTTCCTTGCGCGCCCGCAATCGGCTCACATGACCGGTGAGATCGTGCGAATCGATGCGGGTACACACTTGATAGGCTATTCGATGGGTCGTCCCCGATAGGCGAGACGATCAGATCTTGTTGCCGGGATCCGAGATCGCGCCACGCGCGACGAGCCTGTTCCAGATAAACAGCACCACAAGCGCGCCGATGGTTGCCATGATGTAGCCGGCACCTTGATCCGGGCTGTAGTGGCCGATGGCCTGCCCAATGAAGGTCGCCAGAAATGCGCCGACGATTCCAAGTACCATTGTCAGGATGAAGCCCGTCGGATTGTTGGGACCTG
>JAPLPA010000036.1 GCA_026400415.1 Afipia sp.
GAAAATGTCCCATATGATCGACCAAAAACGGTACCGGAAGTTTTTCAAGACGTGGAGCGAGCGTCGGCAGATCACGTGCATCCAACAAAAATTGCAGATGCCAACCCATCTCTCGGCAAAGTGCGCCGTAGGCTTCAATCTGTCCGAAGTCCACTCCACCTCCGCCGTAGAGGACGTTCATGCGCAGGCCGACAACACCTGCGTCTTTCAGCGACGCTTTTTCGCTATCAGGACAATCCAGCGGAATCACCGCAATTCCGCGCAAGCGTTGACGGTGAGCGCGCAACGTTTCAACCATCAGTCTGTTGTCGGTGCCATGAACGCTTACCTGTGTCAGCACGCCATACGTCATGCCGGTGGAATCAAGCATCGCGATGTAATCACGCGCGCTTGCTGCGGGTGGCGTGTAAGAACGCCCATCCACGAAAGGGTATTCCGGCGGCAGTCCAATGACATGGCAGTGCGTATCGACCGCACCAACAGGCACCTTATACCGGGTTGGACCGTGTTGGATGGCTTGAGGACCCGGGCAGGCGCGGGGTTCCGATGGATTTGAAGCGTCACTCAACTGCATACGAATTCTCCGTGGTGATGCAGTATATTACTATTCGAATAGTGCTGTGGTTATGGGAAATATCCAGGACGGCAAAAGGTCATTTTCCGATCTTTTATCCCCCACTGGCATTTCCACCATGCGGGGTGTGAATAATGCGATGCACAGTCTGTTTTTATCTCGACCAAATTGATACGAGAAGCGTCCAAGAAACCATTGTAACCAACGAGATTACAGGCGCAGAATTTCGTGCGTTCGTTTGTGAACGCTGTTTCTCAATAGGTCGTACGACCCGGGTTACGTGTAAAACCTTCCAACGTCCAAAAGCCAGTTTGTTTGGGATAGCTGAATAGGCAGACGGCAAGTAATCGTTGGCGCCAACCCTTAAACTGCATACGTTTAGGGTTCGAAAGCTTTTGGCGAAAGGCGGTTTTATGAAGTCGCAGACAAACAGCCAGCGCCGCGAAAACCTAGCAAACGTTCTTGATTTAGTTTTCGAGTTTCTAGCTAAGGCTGCTAATGATTCGGTTCGCTGTCCTACTAATCCACAGATAGCGAGTTATCTCACGGCTAGCGGTTTTAAGAGAAGTGCAACCGTCATTCCCAAATACCTACAAGAATTGGTTCGAAGGGGTCTTATTGTAGTTCGTATTTATCCCCGCAACTACAGAGACGTTGGAATCCTTGTTGGTCCCTGTGCTTCAAAATTCACGCTGAAACCAGATACGGAACCTTACATTGTGATTGATGCCGACGAACGAAAACGGCGAGATGAAATTAAAAAATGACATCTAATAGAAATGAGCGTGAGCTTGCTGATATTACATACTCGGTAGTTTCACGCTTTAATAATTTGGCAACGTGGAGTTGAAATCCGCGAGCCTTTAGGAAGTCTAAGAATGACCGTCTCAGCCTCGGCCGCACCGCGTTTCACAAAGCGATATCGGCAAGTTACAGAAGCAAAAGCTGGCGGCTCAACTTATACGCCGAAGCTGCTTGCTGATTTCGTTGCTCAGCAAATAGTGGTCGCTGCCGATACGATTGTGACTAAGAAATCTATCCGGATCCTTGATCCAGCAGCAGGCGATGGAGAGCTTTTAGTCAGCCTAGTGAGAGAGCTTTCGCCGGATCAAGACATTGAGCTTCACGCATTCGACGTGCACGAATCAGCTCTGCTCGTCGCAGAGCAACGTGTTTTAGAAATCAAACCCCGCGCAAAGTTCGTCCGCCATCATCGAGACTTCCTTCAACATGTTACCGAGAATTATGACTCCCCATCCTTATTTTCTAAGACAGGATTGGGACAACCCTATGATTTGATTATTGCCAATCCTCCTTACGTAAGAACACAAATCATGGGCGCAGAGATCGCTCGCGCACTTGCCCAAAAGTTTGGCTTAGAAGGGCGCGTCGATCTTTATCATGCGTTCTTGATAGCTTTATCCAGAGTGCTTTCACCGAACGGTGTCGCCGGGATCATTGTTTCGAACCGCTTCATGACAACGAGAGCAGGATCGTCGGTGAGAGCGGCAATCCATGAAGGATTCAATCTTCTGCACGTCTGGGACTTAGGCGACACAAAACTGTTCGAAGCGGCCGTCCTTCCGGCCGTGCTTTTGCTTAGTGGAAAAGATGGTGAAACTAATTTTCCTTCAGAGATTCGGTTCACGTCGATCTATGAAACTTCAGCTCAAGAAGAGCACGAATCAGAAAATCCGATTGCGGCTCTGGCCCATGAAGGAGTTGTTCGCATTGCGGACGAAAGATGCTTCGAAGTCTTGCACGGCTGTCTGGCTAGTCAGCGCGGCGATGTTTGGAGGCTCTCTAGCGAAAAGTCAGACAACTGGCTGGAAAC
>JAPLPA010000549.1 GCA_026400415.1 Afipia sp.
CCGCCTTGGCGAAAAACGCGAAGATATCTTTTGACGTAATTCCCGCTTCATGCGCGCGCGCGACCGCATTTGCCAACGTTCCTGCCGCAGGTAGATCACGCGCAAGGCTATGCTGGCGCATCCGCCGAATGTTGTTATGATCCTCGGCGATGTTGGCGAGATGGGAGAAATAGCTAAAGGCGCGGACGATCCGCACGGTTTCGCCGGCCGACATGCCGTCGAGAATCGCGCTGAGTTCGCGCCGCGCGGTATTGTCCTCGTCCCGATGAAAACGGATTGACGTCTGCCTGATCCGCTCGACCAGATCAAAGACCTCAGCACCTTCCTGATCTCGCACCGTGTCGCCGAGAATTCGACCGAGTAGACGGATGTCGTCGCGCAAGCGAGCGTCGTCATCGGTGTCCGGCGATTGGATTGACGAAGATTCCATTATTCGATCTTTGCGGTTTTCGTAGTGTCGTCAATCCTTGAAATTCGGCACGCGCTTCTCGACATTAGCACGTACCGCTTCTGTCTGGTTCGATGATCCCATCAATTTCATCTGTTCCACGGACTCAGCGAGTAGTGCCGGACCAGGATCGGGCCGATAGTGGTTGTCAGACCGATCACGGATGATTCAAGGCCGCCCAGAAGTTCATTGCGCATGTTGTGGATCTCCACTATTTGTTCATTCGCGGGATCGACCCAACCTGCATTGCCTCGGTATAAGTCAATTCACGCAGAATATCGTCACGCACAAGCTGGCTTAGAATCGGGGTGCCCGCCATGTCGGGCACCAGACCCCATTTGATCTCCATGATCGACATGCGGGTGTCCGGCGCAAGGAAGCGCATATCTGCACCCAACGCCAGTTGGAAGCCGCCACCAAAAGCGACGCCGTGGATTGCTGCGATCACCGGTACGGGAAGTTTTCGCCATCCCCATACAGCTTGCTGCGAATGATTGGCCAACCCGTGCGTACGTGCAGCCAGGTCGCGAAGCTTCGTTTCGCCGCCGCCGCTCATCGCTGCAAAGCGGCTCGTGTCGAGGCCAGCGCAAAATGCACGTCCCTCTCCCGAAAGCACCACGGCGCGCAGTCCTTTTTGGTATTGTAGCCTTTCCGCGGTATTGACCAAAGCGTCGAACATTGCCGCATCGAGAGCGTTCATCTTGTCGCCACGAGCCAGACGAACATCGGCAACGCCATCCACCGTCGAAACGGAAATGCGATCTTCCATAGCTTCGTTCTCCGAACTTCGACGGGAATATGCTGCACCTGCGGCATTGTAGCCTACGCAAATCCCGGACTATGATCAAACGTCAAGCCAGATAGAGGAGCGCCAATGAGAGCCGTTACCTTAGCTGCGGTATTTCTCGCATGGTCAGCCAACGCGGAGGCAGGCGTGGACGAAAGTGTTTTGAAGCAATTGGTGCCGACCGGCACTTTACGTGTAGGTATTGCATATGCCCCAAGGCCGACACCTGTTTTCGTGACTAAAGATGCGGCCGGTGAGGTTCGCGGCGTCCCGCGCGATATCGGCGCCGCACTTGCAAAATCACTTGGCGTGCCGGTCGAATACATCGTGAAAGCAACCACCGGAGAATTAACTGATGCTTGCAGCTCTGGTGCCATCGACATCGGCTTTATGCCTGCAGACGATGAACGCCGAAAGCGTGTCGATTTTAGTCCACCCTACTTTGTGATCGAGAGCACATATCTCGCTGCAGGAACGACCGGCATCAAGTTACTCGCCGACGTCGATCGACCGGACATTACAGTCGTCGGCATCAACGGTTCAACAACGATACGCGCGGCCGGACGCAGCCTGAAAAGCGCGAAGATCGTCGCCGCAAAATCTGTCGACGAAGCGATGGAAATGATGAAATCTGGCGGAGCACAGGCATTCGCCCTTACGCACGATTCTCTGCCCGCGTTGCAGAACCAATTGCCCGGCTCCCGCATCCTCGATGGCGCATTTCAGACAACCGATGTTGCCATTGCGGTACAGAAGGAAAAACCGGCTGCGCTGTCGTATGTGAAAGACTTCGTCACAGGCGCCAAGACAAGTGGCATTGTCCGCAAGGCGTTCGACGACGCAGGACTGAAGGGACTCGCTATCCCTCAGTAAATGCGGACGCCAGTCAAACCCCGCCGATGCAGAGATATTTGATTTCGAGGTAATCCTCGATTCCGTATTTAGAGCCTTCGCGACCGTTGCCGCTTTCTTTGACACCGCCGAATGGTGCAATCTCCGTCGAAATAATGCCTTCGTTGATGCCGACCATACCGTATTCGAGCGCCTCAGCGACGCGCCAGACGCGTCCGATGTCGCGCCCGTAAAAATATGCCGCTAGGCCAAACTCGGTGTCGTTTGCCAGACGAACGGCCTCCTCTTCGGTCTTGAACCTAAATACCGGCGCGACAGGACCGAATGTTTCCTCACGGAAAATAAGCATGTCGGGTGTGGTGTCCACCAACACCGTCGGTTCGAAAAATGTTCTCCCAAGAGAGTGGCGCTGTCCTCCGACCACAACACGCGCACCTTTCGAGACTGCGTCCTTAACGTGCTCCTCTACTTTTTCGACCGCCGCCATATTAATGAGGGGGCCGATGGTGACGCCACTCTCCATTCCATCGCCAACCTTGAAGGCACCGACGGCTTCGGTCAGCTTCTTGACGAAAGCGTCATAGATTTTTTCCTGCGCCAGAATGCGATTGACGCAAACGCAAGTCTGGCCGGCATTGCGATACTTCGATGCCATCGCGCCCTTCACTGCGGCATCGAGATCGGCATCGTCGAAAACGATGAAGGGTGCATTGCCGCCCAATTCC
>JAPLPA010000570.1 GCA_026400415.1 Afipia sp.
TCCGGAGTTGGTGGCGGATCGCATCATGCGTTTCGCCAAGGTGGTCGGCCGGGAGAACGTCATTGCAAGCACCGATTGCGGCCTCGGTGGTCGCGTCCATCCGCAGATAGACTGGGCCAAGCTTGGTGCGCTCGCCGAAGGCGCGAGACTTGCGACAAAGCAATTGTGGGCTTGATGAGCATAGGCCAATACTTGTTGGCACTAAACATCCAGGGGACAAAGAAATGAGCAGCAAGTTAACGCGACGTGGCGTTGGTGCCGGCATCGGCGCCGCAGCAAAATGCGCCGTTATTCGATGACCGCGTTGGCGCGGCTGAGCAGGATCGGTGGAGCGGTGAGGCCGAGAGCGCGGGCGTAGTTCAATGGTAGAAGGGAATCTTGCCAAGCTGTAGTACTAGATTCACCTACGACTTGGCTTAGATGATTGGGGCATGTGAAGGCGGATCAGATGATTGCCAAGATGCCCAAAAAGAGCCGCGAATTTCTCGAAACCGAATGCGTGAGAATTGCGAACGGTCAGATCGAGGGACGCGGAACTGAACGCGTCACGATCAAAAGGCTTTTCCCCAGGGGCGGCGGCCCCAACTGGGACGTGGATGAAATTCATCCGCAGTTGCCGGCCATCGCCGACAAGGAAGTACGCGATGCGATCAAAAGACTGAGCGGCCGATTTGCCCTCGGTGGTAATTGAAATCTCATTAAATGGCAGCGGTTGAACCGGGCTCCATCTTGGCCTTGCGCAGCAAACCAGTGAGGTCCTTAACAGCTTCCGTGAGTTGCAAAACCTCCGTCTCGCGGAGCTGGTCGATTTTCTGATGTAAAAGCTCGATCTCGAGTTCGGCCTTGATGTTGATTTGATAATCGTTATCGGCAGACTTGCGATCAATGTCTTGCTGGCGATTCTGGCTCATCATGATGAAGGGCGCTGCATAGGCGGCTTGGAACGCGAGCGCGAGATTGAGCAAGATGAACGGATAGGGATCCCACTGCTGCACGTAGGCGGTTACGTTAAGAGCGATCCAAAACATCAGAGCAACAGATTGGGCGATGATAAATGTCCAAGAGCCCATCGTAGCGGCAACGGCGTCTGCAATTCGCTGCCCTATAGTGAGCTGGGAGCTCGCAGTCTGAGAACCAGCTTGGGTCCCTCGGAGTCCACGGCGTAATGTTCTGAGTTCAGTAAGTAGCCGCTCCTCTGTTTCGTGCAGCTCAATCTTCAAGTCCCCGAACGTTTCCATAGCATCGGTCCTTTGTAACGTCCCTGATTAGAAGTTCTGCTCTTACCGCCACCTGCCTGTGGCATTCTGTATCGGAGCGGCGGTAAACTGAACACGTTGATTATAGGAGAAATCCAATTTTCAAAAGGGAGTGAGGTATGGCTAAGAAATCGAAAAAGATTGCGAAGCGTTCGGGCAAGAAGGCCAAGCGCGCCGTCAGGGCGACGGCAAAGAAGGTCAAGACCGCGAAGGTGAAGTCAAAAGCAAAGTCTAAGCCGAAGGCCAAGGCCCGTTCGGTGAAGCCAGCGAAGGAAGGCCCCGTAGCGAGCGCTATCCATGCGGTGGTCGACACTGTCCAAGAGACGACTGCGTTGCATAACGAACTCGTCTGGCACAACACATTCGAGGATTAATTAATCTAAATTTGGCCGCGCCATCATAAATCGAGCTTGCTGAGTGCGGCTTGCTCGATGTCTTTTACCCCGATAGCGACGGAATAGCGGATGTACCGCGAGGTCCGCTATGTGCCCATTAGCTGACGTCGATCCTGCATTAAGCGGCGTCCGTTTAGTTGCCAAGTGATCGGCGTGCGGGTGTTAGCGCACAATGAGAATGTCCCCTTTGTGCAAAGTGAGAATGTCCCCTTTTCGA
>JAPLPA010000577.1 GCA_026400415.1 Afipia sp.
CAATCTTACGGTCGCGGTGCTGGCGTTCCGCACGATGCCGCGCGCGGACTAGTCAATCGCCAGGATCAGAACTTGACGCCGCCACGCGCCATCCAGACCCGGCCCGGCAACGGATAGACATTGGAATTGCCGAATGTCGCCGTACTCGCCACGCCGTATTCGTAATATGACACGTCAAACAGGTTCTGCACGGCGAACGACCAGAAGAACTTGTCCCACTCGCCGCCGATGCGAATATCCGTTGTCGTGTGGGGCGGGATCATGCGCTGGAAATTCGCCTGATCGTTGTCGAGCCGGCGCGCGCCGACGTAGCGCACCACCGCATCAAGCGTGAGATACTTCTGCCAGATATCCCACGACACCGCGGCGCTTTCAGTCCAGCGCGACACTACCGGCACTTCATGACCCGAGTTCACTCCCTCCCGGAACACCGAGCGGGTATAGGAAAGCCCGCCCGAGAACCGCAGGGTATTGGCGGCGTGCCACGTCGCCATGTTTTCAAAGCCGTAGCGCCGCGTGGGGTCGAGATTGAGGCTGACGAAATTGACCGGGTCGAAATGCAATTCGTTGGTCAGCAACATGTCGTAGATCGAAGATTGCAATTCGAACTTGGCCCAGCGAAAGCGGAACCCTCCTTCGTAGTCCCGCGATACCTGTGTCTTCAGATTGAAGTTCGTCGGATCGCCGAAGGGCGCAAGCCCCACACGCTCGTCAACATTCGCGAACCTGAAGCTGCGCGCGGCGCGCCCGAACAAGGTGAAATAGTCCAGCGGGCGATACTCGATGCCGAAGTGATAGGCCCGCGCGACGTCCAGCTTGTCGAGCGGAATGGCCTGTGGCGGGGGGAAGCTCGACGGCGCTGTCGGATCATAAATATCCCGCGCGGAAATATTATTGTAATGGATGCGCGCGCCCGCGCTGATATCGACATTCGGACGCACCGACCAGGTCGACTGCGCATAAGGCGCGATGCTGGTCTGGTTGATGTCATAATGGTGGTTGGGCAAGTCGCCCTTGCGCACCGAACGGCTGGACCCATAGATCGAATTGTAGATATCAACGCCGGCAATCGTCTTCACCGGCATTCCCATCAACGCAACATTATTGATGACGCGCGGCGTGAATGAAGCCGTCGCGAGCTTCGTATCGATATAGTTTTCCTGAAATTGCAAGAGCTCTGCAGTTTGCTGCGCCTTGTAGCGCCAGCTTCCGTCAAGCACGACCTCGGTGCCGGGCGTCACCATCCGCGTCATACCGAGCGTAACGTTAAAGCCCTGCTTGTCGCCGTAATCGAGCGGCGTGGTCGCGCCCTTGGGATTGGACAGGAACTCATTGATCGTTCCGGTGATCTTTCGCACGCCCGGCAGGCCGAGATGCTGGTCGTCGCCCGAAACGTTGAGCGAAAGCGAACCCTCGTCAGCGGTGTAGCGTATGTCGCCGACCGCCGAATGCTGCCGCATCACGTTGTTGTTGCGATAGCCATCGGATTCGATGCCGTTGACGTAGGTCGAAGCGGTGAGCTTTCCGGCTGACCCGTAGGCCGCGACCGTCCCTTCATGCTGCTTGAACGAACCGAA
>JAPLPA010000421.1 GCA_026400415.1 Afipia sp.
CGCCGAGTTCCTGATTCAGCAGGATCTCGATAAACGTCGTCGTGCCCTTCTTCTGATCCTCGCAGGATTGTCGAAGTGCGTTGGTCAATTCTTCCTGAGTTTTGACAACGACACCTTTGAGACCGCACGCGACAGCGAGTTTGGCGTAGCTCAAATGACGATCCAATTCTGTGCCGACGAAATTATTGTCATACCAGAGGATCGAATTTCGCTTTTCCGCGCCCCACTGATAGTTCCGGAAAATAACCATCGTGACGCCTGGCCATTCCTCGCGCCCGATCGAACTCATTTCATTCATTGAAATGCCGAATGCACCGTCACCGGCAAAGCCAACACACGGCGTGTTCGGATTGCCTATTTTAGCGCCGATAATTGCAGGAAAGCCATAACCGCACGGGCCGAACAAACCAGGAGCCAGATATTTGCGTCCTTCATCGAACGACGGATAGGCGTTGCCGATGGCGCAATTGTTTCCGATGTCGCTGGTGATAATTGCGTCACGCGGAAGCCCCGCCTGAATTGCGCGCCAAGCCTGACGCGGTGACATCAATTCTTTATCGCGTACGCGAGCGTCTTTGTTCCAGGTCGTGCCCGGATCGTCGTCTTCATGATCCATGCTGGACAACGTTTGAAGCCATTTCGATTTTGTCTGATGCACGAGCGCCTTGCGATCATCGCGTCCGGCGTTGCCGGCCGTTGGCGAAAGCTTGGCGAGAATGCTTTGTGCGACCTGTTTGGCGTCGCCGCAAATGCCGACGGCGACGGGTTTCGTCAAGCCGATGCGGTCGGCATTGATATCGACCTGAATGATCTTCGCATCCTTCGGCCAATAGTCGATGCCGTAACCCGGCAATGTCGAAAACGGATTCAGACGAGTGCCGAGCGCCAACACGACGTCGGCCTTTGCAACCAGCTCCATCGCGGCTTTTGATCCGTTATAGCCGAGCGGACCCACCGCGAGAGGATGTGTGCCGGGGAAGGAATCATTGTGCTGATAATTGTTGCAGACCGGCGCATCCAGACGCTCGGCAAGTGCGACGCAATCGGGAATCGCTCCACCGATCACGACGCCAGCGCCGGAAAGAATAACGGGGAATTTCGCGTTCGACAGAAGCTTAGCGGCTTCGGCAATCGCATGTTCGCCGCCAGACGGCCGTTCAAATTCGACGATGGCAGGAAGGTTGACGTCGATCACCTGCGTCCAGAAATCGCGCGGAATGTTCAACTGCGCCGGAGCTGACAGCCGCTTTGCTTTGAGAATGACGCGGTTCAGTGTTTCGGGGACGCGCGACGCATCGCGCACTTCTTCCTGATAGCAGACCATGTCGCGGAACAGCGCCATCTGCTCGACTTCCTGGAAACCACCTTGTCCAATGGTCTTGTTGGCGGCCTGCGGCGTCACCAGCAACATCGGCGTGTGATTCCAGTAGGCCGTCTTGATAGGCGTCACGAATCCTGTGATTCCAGGACCGTTCTGCGCGATCGCCATCGCCATCTTTCCGGTCGAGCGCGTGTAGCCGTCGCAAATCAGTCCACCGTTGGTTTCGTGGGCCACATCCCAAAAGGTTATGCCGGCCTTCGGAAACAAGTCCGAAATCGGCATGAACGCAGACCCAATGATGCCGAAGGCATGCTCGATGCCGTGCATCTGCAAGACTTTTACAAACGCCTCTTCGGTCGTCATTTTCATCGGAAATCCTCACCTTATTTACTGGGACTGCAGCTTCAATTCTTTAAGTGAGACGTGCCATGTGCGGCGACAGATGGCAAGAAATATCTCACTTTATATCTTATTTTATTCCATTTTCCGGAATATAATGTATCCTTACGCCATGAATGAGCTTTTTGGTGCCTTAAAACCTCTCGCCTTGCTGGAAGCAGTTGCCGCACTTCAGCATCCGGCGAGCCTTGCAGAACTTGCGCTCAATGTTGGCGTGCCAAAGCCCACCATGCATCGCTGGCTTGGATCACTCGAAGACGCTGGTTTGATTCAGCGCACGCTGGACGGACGGCGTTACGAACTTGCGCCCCGCGCGTCGCAGCTGGCTTTCTCAATTCTGTCAAACCATCCCAGCGGCGCAATACGCCACGAAATTCTTCGCCGCGTCGTTGCCGATATCGGCGAAGCCTGCAACATCACAGTACTCGACGGCACCCAGGTAACCTATCTGGATCGTGTCGAATCCAAATGGCCCCTGCGAGTGACGTTTCAGCAGGGATCCAAAGTGCCTGCTTACTGTTCCGCCAGCGGAAAATTGTTTCTTGCACTGATGCAGCCAGCCAAGCGCGACATTGCGCTTTCTGAAATGACCTTCGAACGAATGACTGACAACACCGTAACCGAAAAAGCAGTATTGGTACGCGAGCTTTCGGAAATTCGCCGTGATGGTTATGCACTTGACCGCGAGGAGTTTCTGGAAGGCCTTGTTTGCCTCGCCGTGCCAATTTTTAACGACAGAAACCGAACACGCCAATGTATCGCCGCGCTAGCAATCCAGGCGCCGGTCAGTCGCATGTCCCAATCCGAAATGC
>JAPLPA010000068.1 GCA_026400415.1 Afipia sp.
AAGCCGGGCGCGCAGATCGTCGAGAAATTGGGGCGAGAAGCGCATGAGAATCGGAGCCTTTGCAACCGATCATCAATATAGGGTTGCGGCTTCGTTCTCCCAAATCGGGACCGATTTTCCCCGTTCACCACAGGCCGTCTTGCGTTATTTCAGGCAAAACCCGCTCAAATCACAGGCTTTGAAAGCTCAGTAGTTCCGCGTATCGATTTTGCATGTTTACGGTTTTCGAGAGCGGAAAAAGCGGCCGGTGGAGAATCATGTCGGTCGCGCCCGTCGCAGGCGAGGCGCTTGCAGCCGCCAGCCATCTCGAGATCGCCACCACGTCCAACATTCCCGCGAAATCGAGCGCGCCTTCAAAACCACCCTGGAAACTCACCGGCGTCGCGAGCTACGTGCGCTATGTCGAGCGGCCGGAGAAAATCGCACTCGCTTCGATTCAGGCCGGACTCGGACGCAATGAGGCGACACGCGCCGCGTTGATTCCGATCCGCAAGTCATCCGCATGGTGGGAACTCACGCAGGATGAACGCCGCAAAATTTTTGAAGATAAGTCGCGGCACATTGCCGACAGCCTCAAATATCTGCCAGCCATCGCGCGCCAGCTCTATCACTGCCGCGACCTCGGTGAGCCGTTCGATTTTCTCACATGGTTCGAATATGCGTCGGAGCACGCGGCTGATTTTGAAAATCTTGTGCGCCATCTGCGCGGCACAGAAGAATGGAATTATGTCGAGCGCGAAGTCGATATTCGGCTGGAGCGCGAGTGAATTTTAGCCTGACGTCACCGGTGCCATCGTGGCGTCCTCGGCCACTTCGTCGCTGACGATCAGGAATTTCTTCAAATCCATCCGTCCGAACGTTGTCGAGATCGCAACATCGGCAGCGTCGCGTCCGGTGCCCATCAGGATGCGACCGATACGCGGCTTGTTGTGGCGCGCGTCGAACGTGTACCACTTGCCGGACAGATAGACTTCGTACCAGCCGGACAGATCCATCGGGGCTGGATCGAACGGAATTCCGATGTCGCCCATGTAACCGGTGACGTAACGCGCCGGAATATTCATGCATCGACACAGCGTCAGCGCCAGATGCGCGAAGTCGCGGCACACGCCCTGCTTCTCCGTGTAAACGTCGAACGCACTTTTGGTTGGGCGCGCATGCTCGTAACCGAACTTCACATGGTTATGCACCCAGGCGTTGATCGCCTGCACGCGTGCCCATCCGGTCGGCGTGTTGCCGAATTGCGCCCAAGCGAAATCGGTCAAGCGATCCGTCTCGCAATAACGACTTGCCATCAGATACAGCAGCACTTCATCGGGCAATTGTTCGATCGGCATCTGCTGTGCTTCCGGCACGATGGCGTCTTCCATGCCGGTGTCGCGCACAAGCGTGTCGAGCTTGAAAGTGATGCCGCCGGGAGGTGCGGTGAGCCGACCGCAGATATTGCCGAAACTGTCGTGATAATAGCGGATACGGACGTTCGGTTCGGTGATGATCGTTTCCTCGCCCACGATGTCGCGCGCGCGCGACGGATGAATCCGCATCATGATGACCATCGGCGTTGCTGCCACGGCCTCGTAGGAAATTTCGAATCCGACCCGGATCAGCATGCGGCACTCACCTTCGCTTCTTCGCCGGCAGAGACGACGCGGATGGTGACGTCCATGCCCAGAAATGCAGCCGTCGGACCTGCGTAAGTGCCGTGCAGCGGAATGGCCTGATGCGGATCGCGCGCGACGGCTACGCGAATGAGATCGCGGTTGCCGACGATGCCGTTGGTGGGGTCGAACTCGACCCAGCCTGCGCTCGGCAGATAGGCGCGCACCCATGCATGCGTCGAGCCGCCGCCGACATAGCCGCTGGCCTTGTCGCCATGAACGAAAAGATAGCCGCTGCAGAATCTCGCCGCGATACCGAGACGACGCAGCGCCTCGATCATGAACAGCGCGAAATCGCGGCACGTTCCCGATTTGAGGCTGAGCGTATCGAGCGGGTGCTGCGTTCCGTGCTCGTGCCGCTTGCGATAGCTGAATTCCTTTCGCACGCCATGCGTCATGCCGACCAGAATATCCAGCGTCTTGGTTTTCCCGGAATCGCTGAGAAACTGTCGCGCCCAATCCGCCATCGCACCGTCCGGATCGCTGTATTGAGGCAGGATCGACGGCATCAGATCGGGCAATTCCTCGTGGTCGTACTGAAACGGATAGTAATAAGCCTCGTCGCCCGGTTTCAGCGCCACTTCATCAAGCGGATAATGCTCGACCGTCACGGTGCTGTTGAACGTCAGGCAATCCGACTGGGCTTCAAAGTTCGCAATCGCCACGCTGTTACCGAACACATCGTGAATCCAGCGCAGCGATGACGGCTTGGGCACAATGTCGAGTTCGCTCGCGAGCACGCGCAAATCGTGACCGTCGCGCGGGCGCAGCATGACCCGATGCTCGCCGAAACCGACGGGCCGGTCGTAGCGATACTCGGTCTTGTGGTGAATCGTCAGCAGGGGCATCGTGCTGTTCTTGATGTCGGCGTTCATGTCGTCAATCTACACGCTATCCGGCGTCAAATCCGGCTAATTCTTGAGCTTAAATGCCGAACCGCTAGGCAATGACGACAAAAATGACGCTGCACGACGAAGCCGACACTTCACTACTCCTCAAGAGCGATGAAGTTCCACCCGTGCTTGAAGAAAATACGGATAGCACGTCGCCGTTCTTTTTCACAT
>JAPLPA010000400.1 GCA_026400415.1 Afipia sp.
AAGAGACGAATGGATTCGCGCGAGACGGGAAACTTCGGCCCATCGATGGTGTCGCCGGCAGTGAGCTTTTCAAACGTCGTTGCCATGATCAAACTCCTCATATCGGCCGAATGGTCTGGCCGCGACCGGAACAGATGACATCGCCGTGCTGGTTGAAAAAAACGTTGTCGTGGACGACGAACAACCGTTCACGCTTGATGAACTTATCGAGCGCACGCGCTTGCAAGGTGATTGTGTCGCCGGGCCGGGCTGGCTTGTTGTAGCTCCACGATTGGCCGGCATTGACCGTACCTGGCGTCCGCATCCAGTCGTCAGTCGGCGTACACGCGAACATCAAAAGAATATGGATCGATGGCGGCGCGATCAGGCCCCCATATGGCGTGCTCTTCGCGTAGGCCTCGTCGAAATAAAGCGGATGATCTTCGCCGACAGAACGGCAATAAAGCTGGATCGCCTCTTTGGTGAGTTTGTACGGCAGTGTTTTTCGCGGCTCGCCAGGAACAATATCGTCCCAGACCTTTCGTAGGTTGGCGTCCTTCCAGAAATCCGTTTCGAAAACTTGCGCTTGCGACATGTGATGGTCTCGCCTATTGTTCGTCTAGCGAACTATTAATTCGCTTTACGAACACTATGATCGGTCGTCGTCCCATTTGGCAAGAGCAAGGTCCACGCGATGACTAAAGACAGCGACGGATTCGTTCGCGCGATTGCGCGCGGATTCGCCGTAGTCGAGGCGCTGGGTCGGGCGCCAGGACGACATACGCTTTCCGAAGTAGCCATCATTGCTGAATTGAGCCGGGCTACGGCTCGTCGCATGCTGGCAACGCTTGTCGCATTGAAATATTGCGAGGCCGACGGACGTTATTTCAGTTTGCGTCCTCGCGCGTTGGGGCTTGGGCTGTCTTATCTGAACGCTCTTCCATATTGGGGTTATGCGCAGCGCGCGCTGGAAGATCTGCGGAACGGGGTTGGCGAATCCTGCGCACTCGCAGTCCTTGACGAAACCGACATCGTCTACGCATTACGTTTGCCAGCGCGACGGATCCTGTCCGCCAATCTCGGCATCGGGAGTCGCCTGCCCGCGCACGTTGTTTCATTGGGCCGAGTTCTTCTTGCGGCGCTCCCAAAAACCGAACGCGACAATTATTTAGGCACGACCGAATTCAAACCGATTACGCCGCGCACCATTGTCGATCCGAAAAAACTTGCACGCGAACTGAAAAGGATAAGCGAACAAGGTTATGCGTGGGTCGATGGCGAACTCGACCCGGCGATCTGTGGCATCGCTGTGCCTGTTCGCGACCAAGCCGGCAACGTTGTGGCCGCGATCAGCATCAATACCATTTCCGGGACGACGGACGAGGCTTCAGCCAGAAAAAAATTTCTGGTGGCGCTCAAGCGCACGGCGCAGGACATTCGCACACAGACATCACCGAACGCGTAGTTTTTAGACCGGAATACGCACCGATGCACGCAGGCCACCCATCGGGCTGTCGCCGAGCGTGATGTCGCCGCCATGCGAACGCGCGATGTCACGGGCGATGGCCAGCCCTAATCCGGTGCCGCCCTCATCCTGGTTGCGCGCATCGTCGAGCCGCAAAAATGGCTTGAAAACTTCCTCCCGCATATTTGCAGGGATTCCAGGTCCGTCGTCGTCGACCGTTACGGTAAGATACATATGATCCCGATGACCGGTGATCGATATTGCATCGGCATGACGTGCCGCATTGGATACAAGATTCGCCAGGCATCGTTTGAAGGCCGCAGGCTTTACCGTCACCATGGGTTGACCGTGGAACGTCACAGTCGCCGCGTGACCTTGCCGCTCGGCATCGCCGCGTAGTTCTTCCAGCGCTTGCTCCATGTCGGTCGGCTGCGCCTGCTCGCCATTGTCGCCGCGCGCGAACGACAGATAGGCCTCGAGCATGCCGCTCATCTCGTCGACGTCCTTGCGCATGCCTTCCGCTTCCGGACTATCGCCGAGCAGCGCAAGTTCGAGTTTGAAGCGCGTCAGAATTGTGCGCAGATCGTGCGACACGCCGGCCAGCATCGCCGTGCGCTGCTCGATGCTACGCTCTATGCGGCTCTTCATCTCCATAAAGGCCTGCGCCGCGCGGCGGACTTCGCGTGCGCCGCGCGGCCGGAAATCCGGCGCTTCGCGGCCCTTGCCGAAATTCTCCGCCGCGTCCGCGAGCCGCAATATCGGTTTGATCTGGTTCCGCAGAAACAGCACTGCAACGATCAGCAGGATGGAAGATGTCCCCACCATCCAAAACAGGAAAATTTCGGAATTCGACGCATAAGCCGCATTTCGCTGCGCGTAAATTCGCATCACCTCATCTTCGAGTTTGATGCGTATCTCGACGATGGAAGATTTACCGACCGTGTCGATCCAGAACGGGCGCGCGATCTGGCGGCTGAGTTGCACCGACAATGTCTGGTCGAGCAACGAAAAGAATGGCTTTGGCCCAGGTGGCGGCATGTCGTTGACAGGAAGAAAATCCACCACAAGGCCGAGGCGTTGTTGCGCAATTTTCCTGAGTTGGGTTTTGTCCTTGTCCTGCGGATAGGCTTTGTAAACGTCGATCAGCGAAGCGATGTCCTGTACGACTGCGGCCGACAGGCGGCGCGTGACAGTGTTCCAGTGACGCTCCATGAATACGAACGCGACCACCGATTGCAGGATCACCATCGGGACGATGATGATGAGCAGCGCGCGGGCATAAAGCCCCTTCGGCATCAGTTCCTTGAACCCCTGTGCCAGCCAGCCATTTAGCTTGGAGGCACGTTGAGAGGCCGTGCGGATCAAAGTCAAACTGTTGTCCAGCGCGCTCATGATCTGCGGCTCATGGCGAGGCGACCAGCCGATAGCCGATGCCGCGCACGGCCTGCAGAAATAGCGGGTTGGCGGGATCGCGCTCGATCTTGCGGCGCAGTCGATTGATCTGCACGTCGACCGCGCGCTCATTTGCGCCATCGCCGCCGGTTAACGCTCCACGCGGCACGGTTTCGCCCGGCGCGTTTGCGAGAATACGCAACATTTCCCTTTCACGATCGGTGAGATGGATTGTCTTGTCGCCGTTTCGCAGTTCGCCGCGTTCGAGATGATAAACATATGGCCCAAACGCCACAGACTTCAAAGTCGGCGTCACGACCGGCGCCGCACGTTTCAGAATGTTGGCAATGCGCAGCACCAGTTCGCGTGGCTCGAATGGCTTGGCAACGTAATCGTCGGCGCCGATTTGCAATCCCTCAATGCGGCTTTCGGCTTCGTGGCGCGCAGTCAGCATCACAATCGGCACCGCCGACGACGTGCGGATCGAGCGCGCAAGCTCGAAACCTGTTTCACCCGGCATCATCACATCGAGAATAAGTAAATCGAAATGCAGACCCTGCAATATGGCGCGTGCATCGGCGGCGCTCTTAGCCGTGGTCACACGATAACCTTCGCTCGCGAGAAATCGTGACAACAAGTCACGGATACGGCGGTCATCATCGACCAGCAGAAGATGCGGTGCATCGTCGGCAGGCTCCACGCTACTTCGCTCCGGTGTCGCGAGATCGGTCACCATTGTTCCTTCACGGCTTGCCGCCGCCGGCGAGAATTACCTCGAGTACCTTATCCGGATCGTCATGATCGATCATTCCCAGAAGAAATCGCCGCACGCTGTCGGCACCCGCGGCATCGACCCCCTGAAGCGCCAGGGCAATCCGATCGGTTTGCAATCCCGCAAGCTTTGCAACCAAGGCCTCGCCCTTTGCGGTGGCAAAAAGAAGACGCTGCCGCTTGTCGCTGTTGCCGGCCTTCTGAACGATATAGCCCTCATCCAGCAACTGCTTGAGGACACGTCCAAGCGATTGCTTGGTGATCCGCAGCACGTCGAGAAGGTCGGCAACCTTCAAACCAGGATAACGGCTTACGAAATGTGCGACGCGGTGATGTGCTCGACCGAACCCGAATTCCTCGAGAACTTCATCGG
>JAPLPA010000189.1 GCA_026400415.1 Afipia sp.
GAAGGAAGGCGAGGCGATCAAGTCCGGCGATGTCATCGCCGAAATCGAAACCGATAAAGCCACGATGGAAGTCGAAGCGACCGACGAAGGCACGCTGGGAAAAATTCTTGTTGCCGAAGGCACCAACGACGTTGCGGTGAATACGCCGATTGCGACCATTCTGAGTGACGGCGAAAGCGCGGCGGATCTGGGCAAAGCGCCCGCCGCTCCGAAAAAGGCAGCATCTGTTTCCGAAGAGGTCGCAGAGTCCCGCGCGCCGGTTGGCGAGGGCAAGCCGCAGATCAGCGATCCGAAAGCTGTCGCCGCACCCGCTGTAGCAGTCGAGCCCGATCCTGAAGTGCCGCCCGGCACTGAAATGGTGAAGACGACAGTGCGCGAAGCGCTGCGCGACGCGATGGCGGAAGAAATGCGCCGCGACGAGGACGTGTTCGTGATGGGCGAGGAAGTCGCCGAGTATCAGGGCGCGTATAAAGTCACGCAGGGATTGTTGCAGGAGTTTGGACCCAAGCGCGTGATCGACACGCCGATCACAGAGCATGGCTTCGCCGGCGTGGGCGTCGGTGCCGCGATGGCTGGACTGAAACCCATCGTCGAATTCATGACCTTCAATTTCGCCATGCAGGCGATCGACCAGATCATCAATTCGGCGGCGAAGACTTTGTATATGTCCGGCGGACAGATGGGTTGCTCCATCGTGTTTCGCGGACCGAACGGTGCAGCCGCGCGCGTCGCCGCCCAGCACAGCCAGGATTACTCGGCGTGGTACTCGCAGATTCCAGGCCTCAAGGTTGTCGCGCCTTTTTCGGCTGCCGACTACAAGGGACTATTGAAAGCTGCGATCCGCGATCCGAACCCGGTGATTTTTCTCGAAAACGAAATTCTCTACGGCGTCTCCGGCGATGTTCCGAAGCTCGACGATTATATCGTGCCGATCGGCAAAGCGAAGATTGTGCGTGCGGGTAATCACGTCACACTGATCGCGTGGTCGCACGCGATGAACTACGCGCTGAAAGCCGCCGATGAATTGGCGAAGGAAAACATTGAAGCCGAAGTGATCGATCTGCGTACACTGCGCCCAATGGACACGGACACGATTATCGCATCCGTCACAAAAACCGGACGCTGTGTTGTGGTTGAAGAAGGCTGGCAACAGTCAGGCGTCGGTGCCGAGATCGCAGCACGCATCATGGAGCGCGCATTCGATTATCTCGACGCGCCGGTTGCGCGTGTGTCGGGCAAGGATGTGCCAATGCCCTATGCGGCTAATCTCGAAAAGCTTGCGCTGCCGACGGTCGCCGAAATCGTCGCTGCCGCAAAAGCGGTATCGTATCGCTGATGCGCGTTGTTTTCGTTTCGATCTGGGTCTCGATGATGCTGATGGCCAGTGCCGTATCCGCCCAACAATCATCCGCCGCGCCAATGGACGTTGCGCGTCTGGCGACATTGAAGGCTGCATCCTCGCGACCCGGCGAAAGCGGCTGGGCGAAGGTCGCCTATCAGGAATACATCAACGGTCTGATCGATGGATTGATCGACAAGGAAGGCGACAAGTTCTGCCTTCCTGCCAACATCAAGTCAGCCCGCGCAGACATCATCTTCAAAGAACTTTCCGCCGACGTCGAAGACTCCGTCAAGAGCGCAACGCCGAAAGACCTCGTGGCGGTTGCGACACGAAAATTTCTTGCTCAAAAATATCCCTGCAAGCGCTGAGGCCCATCATGCCGATCAACATCCTGATGCCTGCGCTGTCGCCGACGATGGAAAAAGGCAATCTTGCCAAGTGGCTCAAGAAAGAGGGCGACAAGGTCAAGTCTGGCGACGTGATCGCGGAAATCGAGACCGACAAGGCGACGATGGAAGTCGAAGCCGTCGATGAGGGCACGCTTGCAAAAATTCTCGTTCCTGCCGGCACCCAGGACGTGCCGGTGAATAACATCATCGCGGTGCTCGCGAGCGACGGCGAGGATGTGAAGTCGGCGGGAGCGGGGTCTGCATCGGCGCCGTCAGCGAAGGCAGAAGCGCCGAAGGCAGCTGCACCTGCGCCTCAAGCCGCGCCCACGGCGAAACCTGCGTCACCGCCGCCAGCTGCGTCCGCGCAACCCGCTGCATCGAACGGTGTGCGCACTTTCTCATCGCCGCTTGCGCGCCGTCTTGCCAAAGACGCCGGCATTGAAATCTCGCGCATCAATGGAAGCGGCCCGCATGGGCGCGTCGTCGCGCGCGATGTCGATAGCGCAAAATCCGGCGGCGGCCTGAAAGCGCCCGCGATGGGCGGCGCATCGGCACCAGCGGTCGGCCCAAGCGACAAGCAAATCCGCGCGCTGTTCAAGGACGAGGCTTACGAGGCGATCCCGCACGACTCGATGCGCAAGACCATTGCGGCGCGCTTGTCGGCTTCGGACCGCGACATCCCGCAGTATTATCTCACCACCGATTGCGATATCGGCCAGCTTGTCGCGGCGCGTGAGGAGATCAACGCGATCGCGCCCAAGGATAAGGACGGCAAGCCGCTCTACAAGCTCTCGGTCAACGATTTCATCATCAAGGCGCTGGCGATGGCGCTACAACGCGTGCCGAATGCCAATGTGACATGGACCGACGAAGCCATGCTGCATCACAAGGTTTCGGACGTGTCGGTGGCGGTGTCCATCCCGACCGGACTTATCACGCCGATTATCCGCAACGCGCACATCAAGACCGTGTCACAGATCTCTGCCGAGATGAAAGACCTCGCGGCGCGCGCGAAAGCCCGCAAGCTGAAGCCCGAAGAATATCAGGGCGGCTCGACGGCAGTGTCCAATCTCGGCATGTACGGCATCAAGCAGTTCACCGCCGTGATCAATCCGCCGCAGTCCTCGATCCTCGCCGTCGGCGTCAGCGAAGAGCGCGCGGTTGTACGCAACGGCAAGATCGAGATCGCCAATATCATGAGCGTGACGCTGACCTGCGATCATCGTGCGATGGACGGTGCGCTCGGCGCGCAGCTCGTCAGCGCGTTCCGGCTGCTGATCGAAAATCCCGTGATGATGGTGGTGTGACGCTTCGGCTGGGTGCGATCATGAAAATCGAAACGTCCTGGCCGTGGATCACGCTGTCGATTTTGGCGGTCGTTTCGCTCAATCCCATTGGACTCGAAATCATTCACACCGCATTCAGTTCGGGCGAACAACTCGCGCGCACCCTAGGACAGTTTCTGGTCTATTGCGCGCTTGGTATCGCAGCTGGCGTTGGCGTGATTGAATTCGGTGTCCGGAAATTCCTGCTCATGAGACAGCGCAGACATGCGCGCGGAGTTGCAAATGGCTGACACATCCTTCGACGTCGTGGTGATCGGCTCCGGTCCTGGCGGTTACGTCACGGCGATCCGCGCGGCACAACTTGGATTCAAGACCGCGATTGTCGAGAAAGCGTATCTCGGCGGCATCTGCAATAACTGGGGTTGCATTCCGACCAAGGCGCCTTTGCGCTCGGCAGAAATCTATCACTACATGAAACACGCCAAGGACTACGGCTTGAGCGCCGACAATGTGTCGTTCGATCCGAAAGCCGTGATCGCGCGTTCGCGCGGCGTGGTGAAGCGGCTCAACGGCGGCGTCGAATTCCTGATGAACAAAAACAAGATCAAGATCATCTGGGGCGAAGCCAATCTCGACGGCGGCGGGAAATTCACCGTCAAGAAAACACAGGCTGAAGCACCGAAAGGATCGCTGGGCGAGGGCGCGTACACCGCCAAGCACATTATCGTCGCGACCGGCGCGCGACCGCGCGTGCTTCCCGGATTGGAGCCCGACAAGAAACTGGTGTGGACTTACTTCGAGGCGATGAACCCCGACAAGATGCCGAAATCGCTTTTGGTCGTCGGCTCCGGTGCCATCGGCATCGAGTTCGCGTCGTTTTATCGCACCATGGGCGCTGAGGTGACGGTGGTGGAAGTGCTGCCGCAAATTCTGCCCGTCGAGGACGCGGAGATCGCTGGCTTCGCGCGCAAGCAATTCGAAAAACAAGGCATCAAGGTTCTGGCGAATACCAAAGTCACGAAGCTTGAGAAGAAATCCGACAGCGTGATCGCCACCATCGACGACGGCAAGAAGCCTGTGACGATGGAAGTGGATCGCGTGATCTCGGCGGTCGGCGTGGTCGGCAACATCGAAGGTTTCGGCCTCGAAAAGCTCGGCGTCAAAACGGATCGCGGCTGCATCGTCATCGACGGCTACGGAAAAACCAATGTTGCCGGCATCTACGCCATCGGCGATGTGGCGGGTC
>JAPLPA010000550.1 GCA_026400415.1 Afipia sp.
GAGTTGCCGCTGATAACGAAATACGTGTGCTAGCTGAGCCGAGGATCGGTGCAGTCACTCGCGAATTTCGGTAATATTTTCGACGCCGATTCCCTCATTGAAAAGCTTCGTCGAGACGGCAGACATTCTAGTTCGTGACTCAGGCATGATAGCCTATTGAAGCACCAAAAACAGAGGCCAGCGGCCGGTAAGACCCATTTAGAATGGTCGCTCTGCTATAAGGCTCCCGCGCGGCTGTGGCAGCTTTGGCGGCAAATAGAGCCTTGGAATAGTTAACGTCTTGGACCAACGCGGCTTACCGGACGCCGATCAGTTTGAGGACATGTCGGGCTCGAGTGATGCCTCTCGCCACGCGCATACATCGCGCGAGGGCTTCGGACAAGTGAGCCCGGTCAGGCCCCGTCCCGAGGAATCTTGGGATAGTTGCGAGACATCTTGTATCTAGGAAGTGGTAGTCAAATTGATTTCTCGCTCCTGTGCGGCCCATTCAAAAGGCAGCGCATAAGCAAAATCTGTTACTGTCATGCCTGCCGGAGCCGCACCATCGACAATCGCTGCAATGATTTTCGGCGATACAAACGCGAGCGGCGCCAGCAGCCGAATGTGACGCTCAACTTTGCCTTCACGCTTGGCGATCTCCGCCAGCGAGGTGACGCTCCCATCGGTCAGTTCGGCGATCCATCCACGCGCCTTTGCGATTGCCAATAATAATGTATCGCGTGTTTCGGCACTCATCGGAGCGGCAACTTTCGGTGCGTGGATGATACCCTTTTCCAAGGTGAAGGCCGGCGCGGACCAAGGCACCGAGATGGTCTGTGTGGGTTCGGAATCGCGGCTGTCGTTCTCCGCGGTCTCGCCACGCACTGCGATTTCAATTGCGTTTGGTTTGACTACGATGCGATCGACGAAGCGTTCAATGAGATCGCGGTTGGCAGTATCGGAATTCTCCGTCTCATTCGCCGGGTTCTGAAAATGCGCCTTCAGTGTTTGAACAACGAGGCTCTCGATGTCGGAAGCCGACACACGACGAACGGTGCCGGCATCCGTACCGCGGTGCTGCAACGTGGGATGGGACACGTAGTAACGATAGCGCGCTCCCTTCTTGTTGGTGTGCGACGGCGTCATCCGGTTGCCGCGATCGTCGTAGATCCGTCCCATCAGGATTGCCGACGAGCCCTTCAGACGGTTTTCTCGTTCGACGGTTTTGCTCGCGAGCATGGTCTGGACGGCATCGAACAGTTCCTGGCTGACGATGGGCTCGTAGTCGCCGCGATTGGTCTGGCCGTGATAAACGACCTCGCCGATGTAGAAGCGGTTGTTAAGAAGGTGCGACAGGGCGCCGGTGCCGAACGCTACGCCGCCGCGGACTCTTCCGCCTGACTGGTTTTGGCGTTTGGTGCGGATCCCGCGTTTGTTCAGGTCTTTTGCCAGCGCGCCGATGGATCCAAGATCGAGATAGCGTCGGAAGATATCGCGGACGGTCTCGGCTTCGTCGGAAACGACGATGACCTTTTTGTCCTTGCTGACATAGCCGAGCGGCAGGGGGCCTCCGACCCAGATGCCCTTTTTCTTGGAAGCGGCGATCTTGTCGCGGACGCGCTCGCCGATTACCTCGCGCTCGAACTGGGCGAAGGACAGCAGCACATTGAGCGTCAGCCGCCCCATGCTGCTGGTCGTATTGAACGACTGGGTCACCGAAACAAACGAGACGTTGTGAGCATCGAAGAGTTCGACGAGCTTGGCGAAGTCGCTCAAGGCCCGGGTGAGGCGGTCGACCTTATAGACGACGATGACGTCGACCTTGCCGACGCGGACATCCTCCAGCAGCGTTTGCAGGGCAGGGCGGTTGAGTGAGGCGCCGGATAAGCCACCGTCATTATATTGTGTGGGAACCAGGACCCAGCCTTCGTGCATCTGGCTCTTGATGTAGGCCTCGCAAGCCTCGCGCTGGGCATCCAGCGAGTTGAACTCAAGATCGAGGTTATGTTCGGTGGACTTGCGGGTGTAGACCGCGCAGCGAAGTGTCTTCTTTGCTTGAGCCATCATGACGGTACCCGGGCGTCAGAGCCGGTAAGCGCATCGCTGTTGCGGATGGCGCGCGGAGGTGAGGCGCTGGTGACTGCCGGACACTTATTACTGTCGTCATTGGCATCGGTGGTCGTAGATCGCAGCCCAAAGAAGCGCGGGCCATTCCAGGCGGTTCCGGTAATGGCGCGAGCGATGACCGACAGGCTGGGGTAGGTGCTCTCCTTCCAGATGAATCCATCGTTCGCCACGGTGACGGTGTGGCGCTCGCCCTGATACTCGCGCACCAGCACGGTTCCTGATTTCAGGCGGCGCTGCGGAATGGTGTCGGGTTTCTGGCCGCGAGCGAGACGGTCCAGCAACTTTTGAGTTGAACGGTCGAGTCCACCAAGCGTCTGTTCCTGAATCCGATAGGCCAAAACACGGCCGGTCAAATCCTTCGACAGCACCTTGGGCGCGACGGTCTTGAATGTTGCGAGCCACAACGCGCGCAGCTCGTCCTTGGTGAGCCTCTGAATCCTTGCAACCTCAGCGGCCACCGCTTCTGAGCCAAGGGCTAACCCTGCGGGCTTAGCCATTATCGCCGCTGCCTTCTCTCGACAGTCTGTTGATTAGGCTCGCTGCATCAAGGAGACGACCGGCCTCGTACATCGGCTGCTCAATATCGAGGACAATACGGGCTGCCTGATCGTAACTGGTGGCGACAGCGCAGGCCTCGGCCGCTTTCGCGGTGGCTGTGGCAGTTTCGAGCTTCTGGCGGATTTCGGTCAGCAGACTTTTGATGGCGAATTCAGCGGCTGTGGCGTCCATGATGCGGTTCCTTCAAGTCGCACCACACACGCTCTGTTCGACGGTGAAGTCGAGCGCAACCCGAGCAATCTTGTTGCTCATTGCAGCACTTGGCGCCGACTGCGAGGAAAACTGGCCCGTTGCGTCAGCTTTTCAGCAAGGCCTTGAACATCTTTAGCGGGTCGGCCCCTAAGGCGCCCGCAACTGCGATGAATTCCAGAACATCCAGCCGGCGCTCGCCGATCTCGTATTTAGCCACGAATGACTGGGTTTTTTGCAGCTTTGCAGCGACTTGCCGCTGGGTGAGGCCGGCGCGCTCGCGCGTTTCGATCAAGAGCGCCAACAGCCGCCGGTGGTCGGCGGAATTGAGGGATTTCTTGAGACCTGCGGACCGGGTTGCCATCGGCCCGGGAGGTTGATCCCGTTACCGGATTATCCCAAAATGGGATCAAAATGCTGGCCTTTCATCGGGCCGGAAGCAAACGTGACGGTGCATTTCATCTGATGGGAAGGGTCACCATGAGAAACCGCCGAATCACCAACCGCGCAAATTGCTGGTCAACGAACTATGAAAACAGCAGGGTTGCGACTTTCATATTTCTCTTCATTTGTTTTGGAATCGGGTTCGCGGAAGCTTCCGACGGTTTGCAGCCAAAAACTGATGTGAAGGGACTTAGGCCGGGCGGAACAATTGCTCGGATGAAAGAAGATCTCGTCGCAATAGGATGCGAACTGTACAAATGCAAAGTCGGTGAGGGCGAATTGGTTGTCGTGGCTTCGAAGAAGCTTCAGGAGGCCCAGGTTCTCGAGGTGGGCTACAGGTTTGAATCGGGAACGCAGCCTGCTCAGATGATCGATTATGTATCGCGTGAATATAATAAGCAGCCCGTACCCTCTAATCGGAAAGCCGACATTGTTTATGCCACCGGTCACGTCATGGACGTCGCATTCTTCGGCAGGCGTCTTGTTTATGGCGGCA
>JAPLPA010000233.1 GCA_026400415.1 Afipia sp.
GGGCCACGTGCTCTGCCAACGCATGCTGATCGGGCCCGCGGTCTGTGCGATCGCGGGTGCTGCGACGGCAGTCGCTGCACTCGCCGCAGCCACTTCAAGGAAGCGGCGGCGCGTCGTCGTCTTGTCTTTCTTGGATGTGGTCATGACGTTCTCCCCATTGTGTCAGTCCTTGTGGACTTGCTTGGTTGGGCGCCAGACAACGACTTGCATTTCGATTTGGCAACAATGAACGCGGTGATGCGACGCTTGGACGCGGCGGGAATGAAATGCGCATGCGACTTTAGGATGGCGTCGAGTCAATGCGCGACGCGATTGATTGCATCGCAACAAGACGATGCTTCACATGATGAAGCTAATTCTAGCGACGGGCGATCCGAAACATCGGCGAACGATCCGGCTGTGTCGTGACCACGCCCGTGGGCGTCACGGGATCCTTGTCGATCAACTCGATCCGAAACGCAGCGACGATCTTCGCCAGCGCCAATGTTGCTTCGGTCAGAGCGAACTGCGCGCCAATGCAAACGCGTGGCCCGACGCCAAACGGCAAGTAGGCAAACCGATCCGGCGGCGGGTTGCCCGGCATGAACCGCGCGGGCCTGAATTCATTCGGCGCATCCCACAATTTCTCATGACGATGCAAAAGCCACGGCGAAATCAGGACGACATCTCTCTTCACGACCGGCATGCCCGCGATAGTGTCCGCGCCTGCCGCCGCACGAACGATGAGAAATGCCGGCGGGTACAGCCGCAGCGTCTCGTCTATCACCGCGCGCGTAAACGGCAGTTTGACAACATCGAGCGCACCACCGGCCAGCGCGGCTTTGGCCTCGGCGGCAAGACCGTCCTGCGTCGCCGGATCGAGCGAGAGAAGGTAGAGCGACCAGAACAAGGCCGTAGCGGTCGTCTCGTGTCCGGCGAGAATCATGGTGGACACCTGATCGGCAAGTTGCTCGTCCGAGAACGCCGCGTCGGTTTCGGGATCGCGCGCAGCCACCATCAGATCGAACAGATCGCGCGGCGCATCGTCTGCATTGCTCATTGCGCGGCGCTCGGAAATCAGTCCGCGCATGAAGCGAGTCCAGCGTCGCCTGAATAGCGCGCGTGAAATATCCTGCGGACTGGGCCAGCCAAGGGGCAGCAGCAGATCGAGAAATCGCGGGCGCGCGAGACGCTCACCATACTCGTTGACGAAATTTCGCAGCGCCGTTCCGTGGCGCGCGATCTCGAACGAAAACATCGTGCGCCCGGCGATGTCGAGCGCGAGGCGCTGCATCGCTTCGCGCAGATCGACCGGCGTGCCGCAGGATGTTGCCAGATTTGCAATGGCATCGTCGGTCGCCGAGATCATATGTGGGATGAGTGTTCCCATCGCGCGCGGCGCGAATGCAGGAGCCAAAGTGCGGCGCTGGTTTTTCCATGCGCGGCCTTCAGCCAGCAAAAGTCCCTCACCGAGGATTGGCTGCAGCACGCGAATGCCGGCAGGCGTGCGCGTATAGTTCTCGTAATTGTCGACCAGCACGTGCTTGATCGCATCGGGCCTATTGAGAATAAAACTGCTGCGGCCGAGAAACCGGCCACGGATAATCTCTTCCTCGTAGGCGCGCGGCCCCCAGCTTGCGATAGCGTTGTTACGAATCGCAGAGAGCCGGCCAAGCGCGGAGAGATTTTCAGATGCACGCGGCGGATGCGGCGGGATCAGAGGTTGCCGCGCGACGGGCCGCTCAACGGCTTCAATGATGCTCACATGCGTCTCACGGTTGAATTCATCGCAAAACAGCTAGGACGCCAAAGCTAGGCGGTCAACCGGGAGAAAAAGCGTTCACGCCTCATTCGCCCGGGTGACCTTTGCGTTTAGTCGACTTTGATCTTGGCGAATTCGACAACCTTCGCCCATTTGTCGGTTTCGGCTTGGATGATCTTGCCGAAATCCTCAGGCGTTCCGATGAGAGGCACGCCACCAAGTTCGTCGAGCCGCTGCTTGATTCCCGGCTCCGCAAGGATCGCATTGATTTCCTTGTTGAGCTTTTCGATGATTGGTCTCGGCGTGTTCTTCGGCGCGCCGACACCGAACCACGCACTCGCTTCGTAACCTTTCACAGTGTCACCCACTGTCGGCACATCCGGCAATTGAGGCGAGCGCGTTTCCGTCGTCACCGCAAGCGCACGCAAGGTACCCGCCTTGATGTGCTGCATTGCGGACGGCAAATTGTCGAATATCACCTGCACGCGCCCGCCGAGCATGTCGGTCAGCGCGGGTGCGGCGCCCTTATACGGCACATGAACCATGTCGATGCCGGTCATCGATCTGAACAATTCGCCCGACAGATGAACCGACGTGCCGTTACCGGATGAGGCCATGTTGATCTTGCCCGGATTCGCTTTTGCATATGCGATGAATTCCGCGACGGTCTTCGCCGGAAAATCTGCCGGAACGACCATCACGTTCGGCGAGCGCGTGATACCCGCGACCGGCGCGATGTCGCGAATGAAATTGAAATTCAGTTTTGAATAGAGCGATGCGTTGATGCCGTTAGCGGGATTGACGAGCAAGATCGTGTAACCGTCGGGATCGGCATTGACGACCGATTCCGTACCAACATTGTTGCCGGCGCCCGGCTTGTTTTCGATGACGAATTGCTGGTTCAGCCGCTCGGACAATCGCTGACCGATCAATCGCGCAAGAATATCCGTCGCGCCGCCGGGTGGATAACCCACAACCCACTTCACAGGTCGCGTCGGATAATCCTGCGCTTGTGCGCTGACGATGGAAAGAATTGCAGAGCAGCCTATCGCGATCAGCCCGATCGCGGCGCGACGTGACGTCATGGTGTCCTCCCAACTGCCGCGACTTGCGCGCGGTCAGTACCTGTTAAAAGTGCGGGGAGTGTAACGATAAATTATGAGACGGATAGTGCGGCCTCGGCGCGCATATGGCTGCGCACGAAACGCAAAGCAATTCGATCGTGTGAGAAGAGGTGGTGCCGCCTATAGGATTCGAACCTACGACCCCATCATTACGAATGATGTGCTCTACCAACTGAGCTAAGGCGGCGAGAGTCTGGAACCTGTATTTTCAAGTATCCGCACCTGATATCGGCCAGCGGGCGGCTTTGCAAGAACAACGGCCGCCCAAACGTCTAATCAACTGACAAGGCGCGCTAAAAAGCCCCTCCAGCCACCGGCCTGCATGCGTTCGGGGCTCGCCGAATCGGTAAATTCGTCGTCCGGCGGGGTGTCGTCGGCAACGCCCGGATCGTCCGGCGCGCGAATGATCGGAATGACAGGAGGCAAGCGCGCGGAATCTATTTTTTCGATCATCCCACCGGTGACGCCCGAGTGCTGATCATGGGCTGGGGTTCGACCTTCGGCACAATCGGCGCGGCCTGCGGCGACGTTACGATTTGCGAAGTTTCCAACCTCGCCGCGCTGGTCGCAGGCAGATTGTCCTGCGAGGCTTCAGACGCAGCGGGCAGTTTGGCTTGCGGCGGCGCGAGCATTGGATCGTTCGCAATCTCAGCATCGATGGAATTCGATTTGTCTGACGGCAGCGCTGCCAGTGGTGTCAGCCACTGAAAGGCATCGAGCCGTCCGCTGACGGGCGAGACCGGACGCCAGCGATCGGACACATATCCATCAGCCGTCCAGACCGGATCGTGTGTCGCGCGAACAGCTCGTAACATCCACGCCCGCGCGCTGCCGCTGTCGCCGTGCTCGGCGCGTTCAAGCTCGGCCATCAGAAGTGCAACGCGTTGGGTCGGCGCATCCGTGAAGGATTGGAGCACATCGCGCGCCTTTTGAAATTCGCTGGCGTCGATGGCCGCACGCGCCACCGCAAGCGCCCCCTCGATGTGGCCCGGAGATTTCGCCGAAAGCGATTCGACGCGCGCCAATCTTTGAACGGCGGAATCGCCGAGGCGAATATGCGCGTAGGCATCGGCCAGATCAGGGTGCGGCTGCGCGACCCACGCGACCTCGACAACATGCATCGCGCGGCGTGTCTGATTGGACTCGCTTAGGAACTTCGCCGCCAGCGCCACCGCCGGCACCAGTGTCGGCGCAAGTTTCACAGCCTCCATTACACTCTCGCGCGATTTGTAACGATCAGCCGCCTCCAGATGAAGCGCGCGCGCTGTAAGAAGAACACCGCGCTGGCGCCTATAGGGCAAAGTATCGATCAATCCCGATGCAAGATCGTTCTCCAGAATCTCAAGCGCGCCATCCCAATCGCCGCGACTGCAACGAAACCCGAGTACCGCATGCGAGGCCCACGCCGAAGCGGGCGCGGCCTTCAAGGCTTCTTCCGCCATGGCGACCGCGGTGAATGGATCGTCGCGGCGCTGTGCTTCAACGAACAATCCGCGCAGGCCGAGTACGCGGGTATCCTCACGCTCGGCCAGAGTGTGAAACGCGCGCTGCGCACCCTCCCTGTCACCATTCAGCTGCGCTGCCTGAGCGTGCAGCAGCAACGCAAGTGGATCCTGGTGCGCGAGGCGGCGCGCGACATCCGCATGGTGGCGGGCCGCAAAATGATCGCCGGTTCCGATAGCAATGAGACCTTGCGTGATCGCATGACGGCCTCTTGCCTGACGGCGCGCGTGATGGGCTTCTCTGATACGGCGAGGAACGTGCCACAGACCTCGCACCAAGCTCCAGGCGAGGATCAATATAAAAACCGTGAGCACCAAACAAAGCACGACGACCAGCGCAGGCGGGTCGGCTTTCCAGGCGCCCCACTGCAACGACGCGTCGCCACCCTGATCGGCAGCGATAGCGAAACCCAGCGCAACCGCCCCAACTAAAAACAAGAAGAGGATGATGCGGACCATAGCGTGCCTATTGCGCTGATTTCGGAAGCGCATACGCGACGCCCGCAGAAAATTGCCGCGAAGCAGCCAGCGACAACGATTCGACTTCGCGTCGCGCCGCCACTAGATCGTCGCGCCGCGCGGCACTCTCCGCTCTGGCTGCAATGCTGGCGGTCTCATCGTCATCGACGCGGCGTATGCGAAACATCTTCGACGCGCTTTGCGCAATCCGATCGAGCAACCCGGACGGCTGCGTCGATGCAGATGCTTTCGACGGAAGCTGCGGCAGCAGGCCGATGAGCTCGCGACTCAAAGCCGACGCAGTCGGAAGCCCCTTGTCGGCGAATTCATCGAGCGGCTTGAGGACCGAGGCATCTTCGGCTGCGGATTTGGCGGAAGAAAGCGCGACGGCATAAGGTTCGCCCCTGTTGACGGCAGTATCAAGCATTGCGGCTATAGCAACTCTGCGCAGTCGAGGATCGTCGGTCGTGAATTTTTGCGGCGAACCGACTTCACCCGTGAGCGCAATTGTGGCTCGCTCAATCTTGGAAACACGATCTTCGATCGCGCTGGTATCGATTTGAGGTGCCGGCGCGCCTTTTATCTCCTCAAGCGTTGCGCGTGTCGCTGCAACTTCATCGCGGAGCGACGTCACGGATTTTTCCAACGTGTCGATACGAGTAGCGAGATCCGAGTCGGGTGATGTAACAGATGTCGAATTTGCGGCACGCGACTCGACTTTCGTCGTCTGCTTGCCGACCGGACCCCTGTCACTCTTCGTGGTTGTCTGCGGCAATCGAGACAGAATACGGTTCGACCCGCCTGACGAATCCCAGAACCAAAAAGCACTCATCGTCAGCAGCGCAACGACCGCACCTATGACCCCCGCAACCAGCATTGACGACAGCGCAGCCCGCGCGGGCTTCGGCGTTCTGATTCCTAACGTCGACGACCAGCGAAACGACGGTGTGACTGAAGCACGCAACGTTCTCAATCGGTCGCGCCATGATTTGCGCACCTTGGAATTTGAGGACGACGCTGCCGAAGCGTTGCTATCGTCCGATACTGTCGCGCTGTCGGAAACGCTCGATGCCGTCAGATCAATCGTCGGCGGTGTCCGCTTGCGCGAACTTCCTGACGGCGATGTGGTGTCGTCGTGTTTGTCGTCGTCCATCGAACCCTTTAATCAATCTCTTGTCGCCGCAGCCTATCAGATTCGGAACAAACCGATCACCTGTTCGAAAGTTGCCTGCACGCCGCGTTCAGACCGCCTTCAGGCCTCTAGACAGAGCGTCAAGCAGGTCAATTTCATTCGGCTGACGCGCAATCGCGACCTGCATGGCACCTCCGTCACGCAGAACCATCGCAACTGCATCCGAAATGCAAAATTGCGGCAGCGCCAAGGCCGAAATTTCAACGCCACCCGCTCGCGCAGCGCCCAGAAATGCGCGCGCGCTGCGTCGCGAGAAATGCAGCACTGCATCGACGCCGCCGATCCGAAAAGCGTCCGTCACGTCATCCGGGAAACTCGACACTGGAATCATGCGATAGGCGGTGTGGGTGATCACCGTGAAACCGCGCTCACCAAGCTCTCCGGCGAGGTCGCGCGCAAGATCGGCACCTGCGAGGTAACATAAAGTCGCGCCCTTCTTGATGGTTTTCGCCGTCGCACTCTTCGTAACCGCATCGCGCAACGCACCTGCATCGCCCTTGGCGCTGATGATATTCTTGAAGCCGGCAAGCCGCGCCGCCTCCGCCGTATGCTCCCCGACCGCGAAGGATGGCAGATCGACCAGCCGCTTTTTGAATTCATGATCTTCGATGGCGCGCACGGCGTTCGCGCTGGTCAGAATCACGCCGTCATAGGCTGCGCCGTGGTCGTCGTAAAACGCCATAGGCTCAAACCGAAGCGTCGGAGCCAGCAAGGCTTTGAGGCCGCGAGCGGTAAGCGCCTGCGCGGTCTTGGCGTTGTCGGGTGCGGGGCGCGTTACCAGAATGGCCATGCGTGAAGCCTCAGAGCATCGGCACAGGATAGCCCGTGAAAGGATGGCCGACATGACGTTTTCACGATAAGACCTCCCGGCCGGTGCAAATTCAGGGAAACGCGGGTTTCATGGCGAAGGCAAGACAAGAATCAACACCGGTATTTGAGGATTAGCATTGGCGAGCGGCAAGCCGACATTGGTTCTGGGAATCGAGACCACCTGCGATGAAACCGCAGCGGCTGTGGTCGAGCGTCAGCCCGATGGCAGCGGACGTATTCTGTCCAATATCGTGCGCTCGCAGATCGCCGAACACGCGCCTTATGGTGGCGTCGTTCCCGAAATCGCGGCCCGCGCTCACGTCGATATGCTCGACGGCATCGTCCGCAATGCCATGATCGACGCCGGCATCGGTTTCGACAAATTGAACGGCGTCGCCGCCGCTGCTGGGCCCGGACTGATCGGCGGCGTCATTGTGGGCCTTACCACGGCAAAAGCGATTGCGCTGGTCCACAGAACGCCGTTGATCGCGGTCAATCATCTGGAAGCGCACGCGCTGACGCCGCGCCTCACGGCAGGACTTGCGTTCCCCTATTGTCTGTTTCTCGCATCGGGCGGCCACACGCAGATCGTCGCTGTACTCGGCGTCGGCAAATATGTCCGTTTGGGTACGACCGTCGATGACGCGATGGGAGAGGCCTTCGACAAGATCGCAAAAATGCTTGGCCTGCCCTATCCGGGCGGGCCCGAAGTCGAGCGCGCCGCGAAGAGCGGCGACGCCGCCCGCTTTGCATTCCCGCGCCCAATGTTAGGACGTCCCGATGCCAACTTCTCGCTGTCGGGATTGAAGACCGCCGTTCGCAACGAAGCCGCGCGCCTGATCGAATTGAAGCCGCAGGATGTCAGCGATCTCTGCGCAGGCTTTCAGGCGGCCGTTCTGGATCTGACAGCCGACCGCATCACGGTGGGTCTGCGGCTGTTTAACGAACAGTTCGGTCCGCCGCGCGCGCTCGTGGCCGCGGGCGGCGTCGCGGCCAATCTCGCCATCCGCAATGCGCTACAGGACATCGCCGCGAAGGCACAGACCACGCTCATCATTCCACCGCCCGCATTGTGCACCGATAATGGCGCGATGATCGCGTGGGCCGGCGCAGAGCGTCTTGCGCTCAATATGCTCGATGACATGGACAGCGCGCCGCGAGCCCGCTGGCGGCTTGACGAAGATACGCCGACGCCGGAGAAATTCGCCAAAACCCGTGCCCGGCACTAAGAGAATCTCTGCATGCCATCGTATCAAAGCATTTCGGTCATCGGCGCGGGCGCATGGGGCACGGCGCTTGCGAATGCCGCCGCACGCGCTGGGCGAGACGTCACTCTTTATGCGCGTGACGTTTCGGCAGCCGATACAATGTCACGCACCCGCGAAAACCCGCGATTGCCGGGCATTGCGATTGCGAAAAGCATTTCGATCACTAGCGATCTCGCGCACGCTGCCAAATCCGAAGCGCTGCTGCTGGTGACGCCCGCGCAAAGCCTGCGTCAGGCCGCGACCTTGCTTGCGCCGCATCTTGCCAAAGGTACGCCCGTCATCGTCTGCGCCAAAGGCATCGAGCGCGGCACGCATAAATTCATGACTGAAATTATTGCCAATGTTGCGCCACTGGCATTGCCCGCGATTCTCTCAGGACCAAGTTTTGCGAGCGACGTCGCGCAGGGATTGCCGACAGCCGTTACGCTCGCGGCGCGAGATGCCACAACTGCGGAGGCACTTGTTCACGCGCTTGGCTCCGACACGTTCCGGCCATATCACTCCACCGATGTGCGTGGCGTCGAGATCGGCGGCGCGGCCAAAAATGTGCTGGCGATTGCTGCAGGAATTGTCGCCGGAAAAAAGCTCGGCGCGTCTGCTCTGGCCGCGCTCACCACACGCGGCTTCGCCGAATTGATGCGGCTAGGACAAGCCTGCGGCGCAAAGTCGGAAACGATTGCAGGTCTGTCCGGCCTCGGCGATCTGGTGCTGAGTTGCTCCAGCGCGCAATCGCGAAACTTTTCGTACGGCATGGCGCTCGGGCGCGGAGAAACTCCAGCGCGAGACAAATTGAGCGAAGGCGAATTCACCGCACCAGTGCTTGTCGAACTCGCGCGCGAAAAGAAAGTCGATATGCCGGTTGCGAATGCGGTGGCGGCGGTGCTCGCTGGCGCCCTGACCGTCAATGAAGCCATCGAAATGTTGCTGACGCGGCCATTCAAGGCGGAAGGATAATACGTGGCTTATTGGCTGATAAAATCCGAACCCTCGGCGTGGTCGTGGGATCAGCAGGTCGCCAAAGGTCCGAAGGGCGAAGCCTGGACCGGCGTGCGCAATCACACCGCCAAGCTCAATATGATGAAGATGAAAAAGGGCGACCGCGCTTTCTTTTACCATTCGAACGAAGGCAAGGAAATCGTCGGCGTCGTGGACATCATTCGCGAGCATTATCCTGACCCGTCGGACAAGACCGGCAAATTCGTCTGCGTTGATATAAAAGCTGACAAGGCGTTGAAAACTCCTGTGACACTTCTCGCTATCAAGGCCGAGAAGGCGCTGGCGAATATGGACCTGCTCAAGCAGTCACGCCTGTCGGTCGGGAGTGTGAAGCCGGACGAATGGAAGCTCATCTGCAAGTTGGGCGGCCTTTGAACCTGAACACCATCGCCGACAAGGCAGCGTTCATCAGCGCCAACACTCGACTGCGTCCGGTACCGCTGGTGCCGGAAATTACGATTTACGTTGCCGATGAAGCCGTGCCGCTCTGGCACAAAACCGAAGAAGAAATCGGTGAGCAAGGTCTGCCCCCGCCGTTCTGGGCGTTCGCATGGGCCGGCGGTCAGGCGCTCGCGCGTCACATTCTCGATCACTCTGAATTGGTGGGTGGCAAGACCGTGCTCGATCTCGGCAGCGGATCGGGACTGGTCGGTATCGCGGCAATGAAAGCCGGGGCGTCTGCCGTTACTGTCGCTGACATCGATGAATTCGCATTGACGGCGGCGGCGCTGAACGCTGTACAGAACAATGTCACGATAAAAGCGGTCGCGACGGACCTTCTCGACTGCGCAGGCGATGCGCGCTGGGATGTGATCCTTGCGGGAGACATCTTCTATGAGCGCGACACCGCGGCGCGCGCGTTCGATTTCCTGAGACGCAATGCGGAACATGGAGCGGCGGTCCTGATCGGCGACCCAGGCCGAAGCTATTTGCCCCGCGACAAACTGCGGAAAGTCGCTAGCTACAGCGTACCCGTGACCCGCGATCTGGAAGATATGGAAATCAAGCAAACTGCGGTCTGGATGCTGCGGGAATTCGCTTTGGACGATCATGCAGAAACAGCGGCGGCCTTGGCGGCTTTGTGAAGGCCGACAAAAGTCCTATTCGTTGCGGCTTGTCCCACCCGCGGGCAAAAGCGCATAATAGAGCCAACAAGAACAAGCCTGCGCACATGTTGTGACGCGGGACGGTTGCGTGGAGGAAACGATGTCCGACAAGATTTACAAGGTGTCGCCTGAATGGGCGAAGCGCGCCTTTATCGACGATGCAAAATACCGCGACATGTATGCGCGCTCGGTGAAAGACCCGAACGGCT
>JAPLPA010000353.1 GCA_026400415.1 Afipia sp.
CAGTCAATAATCTCTCGACTGGAATCGCTATTGCGAAAATGATCTCGAAGGTCATCAAGAGTTTTCGCAAAAGCGTTCATTTCAATCGTAGTAGTGAGAACCAACTCGCAGAAATTCGTGGAGATGGTAGCACACTGACGATTGCGACGGACGGTGTATCGACCGTGCGAACACTCACCTGTCATTGTAGCGGCCTTAAACGCTTTGTTCAGGCTGTACACGTCAAGTGCGTTTCCGGGCCCGTCTGCCATCAGCCATTCGCCGATGTTTGTCATCAGCGGATGGCCGACTATTGCCTGGTCTTCATATGTATCCATAGGACTCCTTTCGTCATTCCTCCTAAGAGGACGCAGCACCGTGCCGCGTGACAAAAGGTTATTCTTCGTGTGGCGTGTCCTGTATCTCGAAAAGACCGCAACGAATTATGTGAGAAAATCCCTTACTAGCTTCGAGAACGTTTCCCCCGACGTTTTTTTGGAAACTTTGCGAGAATCCCTGAGAGCATGTCGTGATCGATTGTAAGAAAATCTGATCGCTTCGCTAGGCATTTTCTTGCGCTCCGCAAAAGTACTGAATGCTTATTCGCGAGCGTAGGAATCGACGTGTATGCAAGAGCGCCGCTGACCGCTCCGGTACGAACCATATCTGAACAGATGTCGCTCACCGACGGCTTCGAGGTCGAGATTCGTCTATCAGACACGCCGAGAAAAAATTCTCGTTCGAGCTTGGGATTCCATTTTTTCTTTCGGACGGTGGATTTTTCATAAATAGCCCTTACGACCGCAGCCAATAGAAACTTCCAGTGGTCACTATTTTTGCGATCTAGGCCGGACTCTTGGAATGCCCTTTTGAGACCAGGATTCTGATTATTCAGAGCAATCGTGTAGGGATCGATCAATAACGTTCCCCAATCTACGGTGGCCTGCTTAATCCAGGTGTACTCAAACTTAAGTCGCTTCAAGATATCGCGGCGTTCTTGTGCTGAACTTCGCGTTGCAGCCTTTTCATCGTCAGTTTTTGCCATGGAATATTCCGATACTTAGAATCCACCCCGAAACCTATTCTTCAGAACGATCGTCCAAATATTCATCTGGCTATCATAGTGTCGTTCCTTCTGAATGTTCGCTTCGCGAACGATCTACGACCTGCATTCCGAATTTTTATCGTCGTGCTTTGCTCCGAACTGTTCCGCAAACACTCCCAGATAAATTTCACGATTGCGCAACCGCTTGCTGAAGTACGCTCGTGCTTTCTTGCTCACGATCATAACGTTGCTGACCGGACCTTTCACTCTGATTAGTCGACGACCTGTTCGAGCGTCATGAACGTCGGCATCATACTTCCCAACACGCTTCTTCAATCTCAGTGCTTTCCGAATGTCGTTACACTCAGCCAGTGTCTGCGGAGTGTTCTCTCTGAACCAACCAACAATATCGTTGCTCTCACCGCAATAAGCTGGTCGACGAATTGGCTGGACCTCTTTCCGTCGTGCCTTCTTCTTTGGTTGCTCGATGACGATCAATTCACCAGTAAATAAATTACGAGCCATCATGCAACCTCCGCTGCATGACGTTCCATCGTGTTCAGTTCTTCCTTCAAGCCATCCAACAGATCCAACATGTACTGACGCATCGTTTCATCTAGCGACAGCACGTCTTCACCTGTGCAGATCATCAACTCGTTCTTCCAACGCATAGAACGATATCGATCACCTTCGACATCATCTTGAATATCCCAATCAACGATTAAACGAATTAACTCGTTCATTTCATCCTCGTTGCTTGGCTTATTCTCCTTCAACCATTCAACGACTTCCGTTACCTCTGACAGCAAATCTACTTCAACATAGTCCTGATATTCTTCATCGATTCCATCTCCATAAAAGCCATTCAACATCGTTTCTCTCCAAATAAAACCAACACCGAAATGATGCTGGTCAATTACTTAGAGGCGTGGATGGCTATTGATGGGGACGCTGCGAATAAATCGAGACCAACACACATGGGAGTAATCTCAACCACTGTGAACGATACGAAGAGTGTCAGAGAGGGTAGAACGTGGTTCTAATTATTTTGGACAATATTCTAAATAAGGCTGAGAATCGATTTTCGAATCACCTTGATATTAAACTGAGGACTTGCACTCTAAACGGAACTTGATTCATCAGATGTTCGTACAGGCCTATGTACGATATTTAGCTTCCAGAACGCTTGCCTCAGCGACGAATGCATCGGTCCAAGAAATAAAGGCGCGCTTAGACCGGACCTTTCCGGAATAGGTCACCCATGGCGCAGTCGCGCTGAACTGGATATCCATTGACGGGACAGACCATGAACTTTTATTCCAACTTTCGCGAACGAGCTGTCGGAATTTAACCTCAACGACCTGTGCTGGTCTTTCCAAAGTCAGATGTGAGTGCCAAGTCCGATCGTCTCCCTTTTCAAGGAACACGATTCGACGGATCCTCACGCCAAAACGGGTCGAAGAGTTCCCAAAAATACTTCGGTCAAGCCGATTGCCGAAACCGACCAGCTCGTTCCGGCTTATTTCCTCAGTCAACTTTTCGAAAGAGCCAGCGGCGTTGCGCAGTTGCTCTTTAAAATTTAGGGAAACGGCGACGATAGAAGTCCAATCGGTAACATCCATGATCGGCGAAGACAGCAGGGCTTCAGAGAGCACCTTGGCTGACGGAGGCGCTACGGGGGGAAGCTTGAGCTTTTTTGGCTTGATTGGCTTTTTTACCATCCGGCATTTTATCGCGATTCGACTTCTTTGTATTTAGTGGGGAAATTCGACCACCGAGTTGGGACTCGAATAATTACCCAAGCTCTATATAGGCAAAAAGCCGTGCCGACAGCGTTGCCCTTTGGATCAATTGAGGGGATGCCGCGCCCACTTTCAACGTGGGAGCTAGACATGGAAGCCAAATCGACAATTTCTCTAGTCTCGGTTCAGAAGCCTTCTGCAAATACCCCGATCCTGCAACGTCGCAACAAATTTGCTGCAAGCATTGATCAGCAGATTGTGAAGATCGGGTCGTTCCGCGAAGGAAATCGCATCTCTCGGGAGCAGTTCTGGGTGGATGGAAGTGGAGCAATCTTTTTCCAGCTGCGATACGGCAAACAACCACTCGAACTCCAGAAGGGTAAAAGCACCCTGAAGGCAAATGCCGGCGCCAATGCTTGGGACGACCTCGTTGCGCAGCTCGACGAGATCAAAACAATCACGGTCGCCGGTGGCTTGGACGACGCGCTATCCGCGTGTGCGAATTCTGTCCGCGCAAACTTTAAGGCTGCGAAGGACAAGAAATCGGCGAAGGCTTAGGCCGTGACTGGGAACAGGTGGCCGGAAGGGAAACCTTCCGGCTATTTTGCGCGCTTTGCTGGCTTCTTCAGCAGCTCGGCACCTTCAACTCCGAGAATGTCAGCGATCAGCCCAAGAATTTCGAGGCCAACATAAGCCTCGCGGTTTTCGAGCGTGCTGACGTAGCCTCAGTCAATTCCGGCTCTATGAGCAAGCCCTTCTTGCGAGAGTCCCTTCGCTCCGAGCGGTTTGACTGGGCTCTCGATGACGAATGCCATGGATACCTAAGAGGTTCAGTTTAGCATTTTCTGCCGTAGCCGATGTATCAATTGGGATGTCTGCTTCACACCCGAGAGCGGACATCACTGACTAGGTCGGACATGTCTGCTTCTCTAATCGGCCATTTGAGGTCAAGCACTTTCAGACTATCCACCACTGCAGTGTCGATGTCGCTCACGGGCTCGCGCTTCTCTTCGGAATCGGCACCAAGGCCCTTCCATTATGGGATTCGAGGACGAGGCGGAACAATCTTTGTGTCGGCCTTGCTGTTAGGGTAACGGCAGGTCCAAGCGGACATACGAACTCACCTCATCCATCGTCCCGCGAGGGACATCATTCCACCGCTGGGTGGATCTCGGGCTTTCTCCTATCGCAATTGATCCGGGACAACCTTCATGCCGCCGCGACCTCCCGGGTCCAACGGAACTCAGTGCCATCAACCCATATGCGGTGCATGATCACGGCCAACCGGCGCGCCAAGGCCACGATCGCCTTCTTCATTCCACGACGCTTGGCGATCTGCATCGCCCAAGCCTTGAGCCATGACCACTTTTTTGAATGCATCATGCTCTGGGCCGCTTCGTAGAGCATGACCCGCATCATCTCATCTCCGCAGCGTGATATTCTGCCGCTCCATTCCACCTCGCCCGATTGATACTTGGCGCACGTCAGCCCAAACACCGCCCCGACTGACTTGGATTTATGGAAGCGCGCTGGAACGTCAACAGTGGCGCGATAGGTCAGCGACACCACGGGGCCAACCCCAGGCACCGTCATCAGTCGCCGGCACACCTCATCGTCCCGAACGATAGCCAGCAGGCGGCGATGCTGGATGACGAACTGCTCGCGCAGCACTCGCCGGACGACCAGCAGCGGCTCAACCAGCTCAGCCAGGTCAGGCAAATTCTCGACTAGCTCCTTGATGCGGGCCTCGAACCTCACCGCTCCAACCATCCCGACTTTGAGACCGAAGTTGCGTAACGTACCGCGCAAGTCGTTATCGATGGCGATCGCCTTCGACTGCAGCAGCTTGCGATGCGTCAACAGCATTCGCAGTTTCTGGCTGCGTAACGTCTTCACATGGACAGGACGGTAAAGCCCAACCCGCATCATCTGCGCAATGCCGCGCGCATCGTTGCGGTCGGTCTTGTTGATCTGCGCCTTCAACACCGCCCTCATGTGCCGCGTCTCGACACAGATCATCGGCAGGCCCGCTTCGGCGAGAACGCTGAACAGCCATTGCGACATTGGCCCGGCTTCCAACCCAATTCGTTCGCTCGCTACCTTCACTTCCCGCACGATCCTGCCTGTGTCATCCACAATGCAGATACTGGTCTCCTTGACTGATACGTCTAGTCCGGCAAAATGGTCCATGCTGCGCTTCTCCTTCTGATGCTTGAGGCCGCGAATGCGGACCTCGTTTCACCATCAGCCTGAAGCGCAGCACCCAAAATCTCCAGCGATCGAAACGCCGGCCGGCCGATTACCCCATCTTTGTGCCAATAGGCGACATTCGGTCTGCGTCGCTTATGATTTAGTTTAGGAGGCTAAGAGCGGTTTAGTTTTTTCTATTGTGTGCCGGAGCGAGAATCAAACTGAGCCTTCTGCGCTTCGGTTAGCGACGCATAGAAAGCATCAAGAGCCGGCCGCACGGTGCGCATCGCTGTTAGCATCGCAGCCATTCGTGTTTCCATCCCTTCCATGCGGTTGGGCATAGTCGAGCCAAGGTTGGCGTCGCAGGTATTCTGCATTGTTTCCGACGTCGCGCGCGATGCAGCCTTGAAGTCTTCGTACTTCGCCTGCTCGGCGTCAGTGAGTTTCAGGGTCTCGGCGAGCTTGTCATTCTGTCGGAACATCATTATTCCGGGTCCGGCTCCGCACATTTGACGACCGAACGA
>JAPLPA010000131.1 GCA_026400415.1 Afipia sp.
ATACCGAGCGCCTGGTAGCACTCCGCAATCGACTTCACGATGACGCGGAAGCCGTAGATATCCGAGAGCTGCTCGAAGCCGACGGCCTTGCGCTCCATCTTGCGCCACACCGAATAGGACTGCTTGCGTCGCCCCAGCACGGTTGCGGCGATGCCGCGGTCGGCCAGCTTGTGCGTCAACTGCTGTTCGATCTCGCCGATCAGGTTGGCGTTGACCGCCGCCATATCGTTGAGCTTCTGGCTCACCACGTGGTGCGCATCGGGATTGAGTTCGCGGAAGGCAAGGTTCTCGAGTTCGGCGCGCATCTCGTACATGCCGATGCGGGCCGCGAGCGGCGCGTAGATGTCGAGGGTTTCTTCGGCGATACGCTTGCGCTTCTCCAGCGACATGTGGCCGAGCGTGCGCATGTTGTGCAGCCGGTCGGCGAGCTTGACCAGCAGCACGCGCACGTCGGCGGCGATGGCGAGCAGCAGCTTGCGCAGGTTCTCGGCCTGCTTGGCTTCGCGGGTGACGAGATCGAGCTTTTTAAGTTTGGTCAGTCCCTCGACCAGCGTGCCGATATCGCCGCCGAAAATCTGGTCGATCTCGGCGCGGGTCGCCTCGGTGTCCTCGATCGTGTCGTGCAGCAGCGCGGCGGCGATGGTGGCGTCGTCGAGCTTGTGATCGGTCAGGATCGCCGCGACTTCGAGCGGATGGGAGAAATACGGGTCACCCGAGGCGCGCTTCTGCTCGCCATGCGCCTTCATGGCGTAGACATAGGCGCGGTTGAGCAGGTCCTCGTTGACGTTCGGATTGTATTTGCGGACCCGCTCGACGAGGTCGTACTGCCGCATCATCGGCGCAGGCCCCTTGGGCGCAGGCCGGGTCCGCGTCTTGCCAACGATCTGGTGGCGGTCGGGGTCAATCGGCGCCCGCGGACGGGCCTGATTTTGCATGCGGGGAAGATCGGTGGGCGAGCGTGCCATGACCCATAAAGTAACATGCAATACCTAACGCGCTACCCGCATTCGGAATGCGGGATTTAACGAAAACGGCCCGGTGAAAGGTCCCTGAAAAGCGAACGGCCCGGACTGAGCCGGGCCGCTGCGTAAATTGTTCGAAAGCGCCCTACTCTTCGTCGTCGGGCTCCGGCGGCTCCGGCCGTTCTTCCGGCGGGGCCAGACCTTCGAGACCCTTGAGGAGTTCCTCTTCGGTCATGCGGTCGGTGGTGACTTCGGTATCGTCGGCCTCGATCTTTTCGCCGTTGGCGCCGATCAGCGGCATGGCGTCGGGCTCCGGCTCATCGACTTCGACGTACTTCTGGAGCGAGTGAACGAGGTCTTCGTTGAGATCACCCGGCGAGATTGTCTCGTCGGCGATTTCGCGCAACGCGACAACCGGGTTCTTGTCGTTGTCGCGATCAATGGTGATCTGCGAACCGGACGAAATCATGCGCGCGCGATGAGCGGCGAGCAAAACGAGATCAAAGCGATTATCGACCTTGTCGATGCAGTCTTCGACGGTGACGCGGGCCATGGGCTCGGCACTCCTTGAAAGATCTAAGTATTACGCGTGATTTGAAGGCTAATTAATGGCTGGACGGCCAAAGAGCAAGCGCAATTACCATTGAATCTGCAAGGATATTATTAACTTGGCCTGCGCTATCGGCTCTGTTAGAGTCTGTTCGGAAAGTTCAAGCAGGATTGCTTAGCTTTCTCACCATGAGTCGGATCGAGGCGAGACGCAAGAACGCGAGCGCTTTTCCATTCAGGCACTCCCAGTCCTTGGCGAGCCTGCGGCATCTGCCAAGCCA
>JAPLPA010000202.1 GCA_026400415.1 Afipia sp.
ATGAACATGCCGGCAAACGACGCCACCATAGCGACCGCCCCCGGCAGCGCGGTCGCCGCCGTCAATAGTCCCGCGGTGGTGAGGTTGAAGGCGAGCGCCACCGTGGCGACGGTGAAGAACACCCCGAGCGCCTGCACCAGTTCGTCCTTCTCCATGCCGATGGCCTGCATGAATGGCATCGAGGGAATGACCTGCACGCCGGTCGCAGCCGAAATCACGCCGGTCACGAGACCGACGATTGCGCCGAGCCATTTTTCATGCGCGCGCGGCACGCTGAATTTTACTTTGGTCAATCCGATGATGGCGTAGATCACCAGAAGAACGCCGAGCACCACCGTGCCGTAAGGTGCGTAAGGCCCGGTCAATAGCCCCGCGCCTGCGAGAATGCCGATAACGGTGCCGATCATCAAAGGCCAAAGCCGCCGCACAATGTCGCGCAGATATGGGCCGACGAATGTCTGCCAGATATTGGTGACGATGGCGGGCACGATGACAATCGCGAGTGCTTGCGCGGGCGGCATCCGTGTCGCTAGCAGGCCCATCGCGACTGTCGGCAGGCCTAGCCCAATCACGCCCTTGACGAATCCGGCGAGCATGAAGATCGCCGCGACGAGAAACAGAAACGGATAGTCCATTTATTGCGCCAGCAGTTTGAGGGCTGCGTCATGCACGCGTTTGTCGCCTGCCGCGACGATGCGGCCGCCGGACTGCGCAGGCTTGCCATCCCAGGTGGTCATGATGCCGCCCGCGCCGCTGACAATCGGGATCAGGGCTGCGACGTCGTAAGGCTTGAGTTCGGTTTCGATGATGAGATCGAGATGGCCTGCGGCGAGCATGCAATAGGCGTAGCAATCGCCGCCATAGCGAGACAGCCGCACGTCTTTCTCAACTCGCTCGAACTGCGCGCGATCCTTCGCGTTCATCAGGCGCGGACTGGTGGTGAACAGCGTTGCCTCGCTAAGCGAAGCGCATTTGCGCGTCGCAAGTTTGCGCGATCCCGATGGCCCAGTGTAGGTCGCCGCACCGTTGTCGCCGGAAAAGCGTTCGCCGATGAAGGGCTGATCCATCATTCCGAACGCGGGGGTGCCGTTGTGCATCAGCGCGATCAGCGTACCCCAGATCGGCATGCCGGCGATGAAGGATTTTGTGCCGTCGATCGGATCGAGCACCCAGACATATTCAGCACCTTCCCGCTCGGAGCCGAATTCCTCGCCGACGATTCCATGCTGCGGAAAACTGTCCTTGATCATTCGCCGCATCACGGCTTCGGCGGCGCGGTCGGCTTCGGTGACGGGATCGAGATCGCGGCCCGAATTTTTATTTTCGACGCTGAGTGACGTGCGAAAAAAAGGAAGGATGGTCTCGCCCGAGGCGGTCGCCAGTCGTCCGATAAAGGCGGTGAAATCGATAACCGTCACGAATGATCCTTTGGGGCGACTGCGCGGCGAACTGTAACGGTGTGCAGGGCTTTTGATGAGAGCCTGACTATCCTTGGCCGTATAAGACTCTGTGCATCGGTGCAATTGCATCCCGCGCGAACCCCCGTTGCGTGGCGAATGCTTGGTTCATTCTTTAACTGTTTGGTGACAGTTCGGGCTCGGGGATCGGCCTTAAAAGCTTTAAAATGAAATTGAAGTTCATTCTTTGGGGCGTAATTGCTGCATTTTACTCAATGCGGTTGGGCCTATTTTGATGCATCTATTTGAATTTCCTATCGATTTAAAGATTGTTGCACACAAGTCACTGCAATCCAGTTATGCGTTCCCGGCATGCAAAATGCCAGAAATTTCCTTGATTCGGTTGCGGTGCAGTCGCATATTGTTGCGGTGCGATAACGCCTTGCGTTATTGCTGCCCTCCTTGGGCGTTTCCTCCCTAGACTTGGGCCACTTGCTTTTGCGAGTGGCCCTTTTTTCTTGGGCGCACGATCCCGAAACTTGGATACCGGTTTTGGGATCAGATCATGCGCGGGAAATAAGAAAATTTTTGAGCGTGCGAAATTATTCGGCCGCCGCCTGGAACGGGCCGAACCCCTCAAGGGGAATCTGCGCCAGCGCATCCGCAAGCTTCACGAAATCATCGGCCACCTCGGCGAATTTCGGCCCGCGTTCGCGCCGCCGCTCATCCATGTAGACCGCGCGATTAAGTTCGAGCTGAATCGCGTGCAGCCCGTTGGCCGGATTGCCGTAATGCTCGGTGATGAAGCCGCCCGCATAGGGCTTGTTGCGCCCGACCGAGTAGCCGAGCGACCGGAACGTGTCTTCCACCGTATCGGCCAGCAGCCGCGCGCAGCTCGTGCCGTAGCGGTCGCCGATCACGACGTCGGGGCGCTTCGGCTCGTCGCGCGTCACACCGACCGACGGCATCGAATGGCAATCGACGATGATCGCAAGTCCGAAAGTTTTTTGAGTCTTTGCGATGAGGCGTCGAAACGCGCGGTGATAAGGCTTGTAAAGCGCCTCGATGCGCTTGAGCCCGTCCTCGACATCGAGCCGCTCGTAATAGATTTCCTGTCCGTCGCCGACCACGCGTGGAATGGTGCCGAGCCCGCCCGCCACTCGCATCGAGCGGGTGTTGGCGAATCCCGGCAGCCGACCGTTGAACATTCGCGGGTCGAGCTCATACGGCTCGCGATTGACGTCCACATAGGAGCGCGGAAAATTGACACGGATGGTCGGAAAGCCGCGCGCGGGCAATTCGGCGATCATCTCGTCCATGAAGGAATCTTCGGATCGCGCAAGCGATGCGCGATCGATCCGGGAGGCGGCCAGAAATTCGCTCGGATAGGCGGAGCCGGAATGAGGCGAATTGAAAATGACCGGCGCGCGATAGACCAAAGGCTCGAACACCTCGAATGGAGGCGACAATTCGTCGTCGTTATGATTGCCGTCAAAACCCGTCATGGCCGTCCAAATCCCGAGTCTGCGAGAGCCCGCTTCGCCGCGCCCCAAAATCTGCCCTGTGGGGCAACATAATTTGGCCCGAAAATAGCGTGTTTCCCGAACTCATATTGTCAGCAACACTAACCAAGTTGCCAAGTGTAAGTTCGCCTTCACCTGAAATTTACCCCTGTGAAGGCACATAGAAGAACTGGAATACCTCTCATTTCACGGGATTTGACGACCTCCGCCATGCACAAGATCCTCCTTGCCGAAGACGACAACGACATGCGCCGCTTTCTGGTCAAGGCGCTGGAGAATGCCGGTTTTGAGGTGCAGTCCTATGACAACGGGCTGTCGGCCTATCAGAGACTTCGTGAAGAGCCGTTCGAGATGCTGCTGACCGACATCGTGATGCCGGAAATGGACGGCATCGAGCTGGCGCGCCGCGCCGCCGAACTCGACCCCGACATCAAGATCATGTTCATCACCGGGTTTGCCGCCGTCGCGCTGAATTCGGATTCCGAAGCGCCGAAAAACGCCAAGGTGCTGTCCAAGCCGGTTCACCTGCGCGAATTCGTCAGCGAAGTGAACAAGATGCTGGCGGCCTAAACTTTCAGGCCAAAACCCGCGTTTCCCGTCCTTGCGAAGGCTGTTTCGAGCCGATATAGGGACGCATTCCTGCAATCGATGGACTATCGGGCGCGTAGCTCAGCGGGAGAGCACTTCCTTGACATGGAAGGGGTCACAGGTTCGATCCCTGTCGCGCCCACCATTTTCTCAGCCTAACAAATCCTGCCGGGATGAAGAGCGATTGGCGATACCTGTTAAGCGCGGCTTCAGGAACCAAGCGCATGGTAGTGCCGGTGCTCTAACCCAAAGCAGGACATCGTGACGCCGGACCAGAACCAATCGCATGCCCGCGTGCAAGCGCTGGACCTGTTGCGTCTCGTCGCCGTTCTCGGCGTGGTGTTCTATCACTACGGATTTTTAGGCCCGCAGATTGATGGCATCGTTCATGTCGCGGTGCCGGGCGTCGCCGACTTTGCCAAATACGGTTATCTCGGCGTGCCGATTTTTTTCGTCATCAGTGGATTTGTCATTGCCTACTCGGCAGAGGGACGCACCTGGTCCGGCTTCGTCATCGCGCGTTTCAGTCGCATCTATCCGACGTTCGTGTTCTGCATGACGCTCACATGCCTGACAGTTCTGTTGATCGGCGGCGCGAACTACCACACGACGTTGAGCCAGTGGTTTGCAAACCTTTTTGTCTTTTCCACTGTTCTGGGCCAACCCTACATGGACGTCGTCTATTGGTCGCTTGCGATTGAGATCGTATTCTACGGCTGGGTCGCGGTTCTGATTGCCACGGGCGTATTCCCGCGTCGCATCGATCTCATCATCCTCATTTGCTTTTGCATCACTTTCGTCAATGAGCTGACGTGGGATTTGAATTTTGTAGAAAAGATTTTTCTAGCTGATGACAGTGGCTATTTTGCCGTCGGCCTTTTGTTGTACGAACATCATCGCGGACGCCGCGACCCAATGCTGCACGGCTTGCTTGCGCTCTCGACTGGAACGGCGATTTTTCAGTCAGTCCATCGCCTTCCTAAGCTCGAAGTCCTGACTGGCGGAACATTCGATCCCTGGATCGTGGCCGCGATCTGTCTTGTGGCGATTACCGCAATTTTCCTTGCAACCCGCATTCGGCGCGTTCCAATTCCGGCGCGTGTTCTGCTCGCAATCGGCGGACTGACCTATCCGCTTTATCTGCTGCATTTGAAACTGGGTTACGTGATCCTCGAATCAAATCTCCTGCATCACAGCAGCATTGCCAATGCTGCCGCGATCGTGGTCTCGATTTTCATTCTGTCGTGGGGCGTGTGGCGCTATGTGGAACGTCCCGCCCAAGGATGGACCAAGGCAACGCTGACACATATCGCCACGCGTATCGGCTGGTCCGCGCGTCTCGGCCAGCAGGTCTAGCGCGAACTGAATGCAGATCAATTCTCAATACGAATGCTATCCACGCGATCCGGATAAAACGCAACGTAATCCTTGATCTCCGCCACCGCCGGATATGGCGTCTCATAAGTCCACACCGCGTTCTTGCCGCGTTCGCTGGACTCGATGCTGTAGTACGAGCAGTCACCTTTGTAAGGGCAGTAGGTCGAATGATCGGTGCGTGTGAGTTGCGCCATGTCCACGTCTTTGCGCGGAATGTAATGCACCGGCGGATATGAGGCCTCGCGCAATGTCAGCGACGCGCGCGTGTCGGCGACGATCTTGCCGCCGGCCGTCACCACGATATGCGATGTGCTCGGCTCAATGGGGATGGGATGGCTGGCGTCGGGCTGCTTGATGACTTTGTTCATGCGGCATCTTTCATTTGCAGTTGCCTATTCGATGTGGGTTGCAAGTCATCTCGTCACAAGTTCAGATCATGCGCAAAAATCCGCCCAAAACCCGCGCACAAAAAAACCGCCGAACGGCACGCGGCCATTCGGCGGTTTCGTATTTGAGATGCGGTGCTGCGACCTAAGCCGTCAGCTCCGCGATGCCGATGAGAGATTCCAGTACGTCCGTGGCAATCTCTTATTCAGCAAAACTCAAAGCGCTTGAAGGTTTTCTGCGCTGGTCTTGCCGCGCGCTGCGTCGGTCTTCAATTCGTAAGAGACCTTCTGACCTTCATTGAGGTTGCTCATTCCTGCACGCTCGACAGCGCTGATGTGAACGAACACATCGTTGGTGCCGTCGCTTGGCTGAATGAAGCCGAAACCCTTGGTCGCGTTGAACCACTTAACTGTACCGGTTGCCATAACACTTCTCCAAAATGCGCTTTTGCGCGGACCCATACGACCTCCGCCTGGGCTTGATCCGAGTTAGCGCTCGTGGTCTACAAGGCAAACGATTAATTCGAATACGGGGCAACCTGTAGGGCATATCAGGCGCGATTGCAACGAAAGTCGAAGCAGTAGTTTGTCGGCGACAAACCTTATTTCGCCTGCTTTTGACGCGTTTTCATTGATTTTGTTAAGTATTTCGCGATTCCCGATGCTTCTTTTGTTGCGCCGCAGAGCCTGAGTGGATAAAAGGCGGCCATACAATCGAGGACAGTATGGCCCACACATTTTCCGTGAATGACGACGTCCGCCACCAGCTTCAGGGGCCACAAGGCCGTGCCGACAACGGTCAGCGCAGTCTCTATACGATTATCAGCCGTCTTCCGATCGAAGCCGACGGCCGTCCGCGCTATCGCATCAAGAGCAAGACCGAGAATTTCGAGCGCGTCGTCACCGAAGACCAGCTCAGCCGCACCGCGTAAGAATTTTTTGCCGCGCCGACACGGAAGGCAGGCTGATGGCTCAACCTTTCATCGTCTCGATTCCGCATAAGCTCGGCAAGGACGAGGCGACCCGCCGCCTGAAGGCCGGTCTCGGTAGCGTCAAAAATCAATACAGCCAGATGATTCAGGTCAATGAAGAGATCTGGAGCGGTGATCGTCTCGCGTTCAGTCTCACTGCGCTCAAGCAAAACGCCAGCGGCACGATCGATGTCGCGGACGATCACGTCCGGCTTGAAGTTACGTTGCCTTGGCTGCTTGCAGGTCTGGCGCACGGCGCACAGGCGATGATCCGCGAGCGCGGAAACCGCATGCTGGAGAAGAAATAAAGCGGCCCGTTTATTCAACGGACCGCTTTTTCGTTTAGCGATAATAATCGCGCAGTGAACGTGGCCGTGGCGCCGGGCGATTCATAATCATCGCCAAGGTAAAGCCGACTGCACCCGCAATAAGAAGTGCGCCGAGCGGCTGATCCTTCACCGCAGATGCAACTGCCTTGTTGCCCTGACGATAAATTTTCCCGCCGGCGTCGAGCGCGTCTTTTGCGTAATCGCCCGCATTGTCGCTGAGGTCGCGTGCCGCGTCCTTGGCCTGTCCGTAAATGTTCTGGACGGTGCCGGATGCTTCGCGCGCACGACCCGACGCATCGCGCGTCGCATTCCCGGTTGCCTGTCCAAATGCACTTTCGACTTTTCCTGCCGCGTCGTTCGCGGCCCCTGCAACTCGATCCTTGTCCATGACTTAATTCTCCAGAGGCTGAATGCCGTGACCGTCAACAACCAGCGTGCCTCCGGGTTCCGCCGATTCCCACGTTCATCTCAGCAAGCCGGTCAATGATGTGACTGAACTCAAGAAGGCGTCGTAAAGGTTCAGTCGCAAAGGCCCTTAGTCAAAGAGCCGGTGCTTGCTTCGGAACTTTCATGTCGCCAAGCGGGTTGGAGACGACGAAGGAGCTTTCGACAAAATGGCGCACACATCAAAATTATCGGCGATTGCGATCTCCGCGCTGTTGCTGTCGTCGGTCACGGCATTTTCGCAAAGCGCGGGCGGCGCTGCAGGTTCGCCTGCGGCGGGATCTGCGGGGGCGGGCTCCGCTGCGACAAGCGGTATTCCGCCGGGTCCGGCCAGTCCAGGCGGCACCGGAAATGTCGGCAACGATCCGAGCGGTCAAGGCAACGCGGCGAAATTAACGACGCAATCATCACCGGGTACAAATTCGCTTGGCACTGCTAATTCCAGTGGCGGCTCCGCGACGTCCGGAACAGCCTCCGGGACAGCCATGAGATCATCCACCACATCAGCAACGGGTGGCGTCAAGGTCACCGGCCCGAATACATCGACGACAGGCGACGCGGCAGTCGATGCGCAAGACCGCACGGTCGACAAGAAAATCAAAAGCATCTGCAAAGGCTGTTAGGCTATCGCGATCACAAAAACGAAATGCCGCCATTCCGGATGGCGGCATTTTTCTTGGGCGCCGCAAAAGTCATTCGTTTTCCTTCCGGTGCTGGATTTGCAGCGCGTCCGAAGCTAGGGTGCGGCTCCATCCGGAAGGCACTTCATGCGAAATTTCATCACGCCGTCACGCTCCATCGCGGTGGGCGAACGCGGCATGGCCGCAACCTCGCATCCGCAGGCCACACTGGCGGCGCTCGACATCCTGCGCAGCGGCGGCAATGCGATGGATGCCGCCATCGGTGCCGTAGCCCTGCAGGGCGTGGTCGAACCGCAGATGACCGGCATTGGCGGCGATTGTTTCGTTCTGTATTCACCGAAAGGCGGCACGCCCGTCGCGCTGAACGGTTCGGGTCGAACGCCGGCCAAAACCGATCTCGCCAAGGTGATGGCGACCGGCATGAAGGACATTCCGCCGACCGCGGTTGAAGGCGTGACAATCCCGGGCGCGGTCGATGCGTGGTGCGCGCTCAACGCTGCGCACGGCTCGAAATCGCTGGAGGAAATTTTCAAGCCGGCGATTGGGGCTGCTGAAGGGGGCTTCCGCATCACGCCGCGCGTTTCGGCTGACTGGACGCGCAACCGTGCGCGGCTTGAAAGCAACGCAAGTGCCTCGGCGCATTATCTGCCTGGCGGCATCGCGCCATCCATCGGCGACAAGCGCAATCATCCGGCGCTCGGCGCGACATTGCGAAAAATTGCACGCGAGGGGCGCAAGGCGTTTTACGAAGGTTCGGTGGCAGAAGAACTGAGTGCAGAATTGCAGAAGCTTGGCGGCGTGCATCAGCTGTCCGATTTCTCCGCGCACAAGGGCGA
>JAPLPA010000498.1 GCA_026400415.1 Afipia sp.
CCACGGCGAAGCCGCGGCCGGCCTCGCCGGCGCGCGCCGCCTCGATGGTGGCATTGAGCGCCAGCAGATTGGTTTGCCCGGCAATGTCGCGGATCAGCTTGACGACATCGCCGATCTTCTGCGCGCCGGCGGCAAGTCCGGCGATCTCGCTGTCGGTCGCGCCGGCTTCTTCGGTCGCCAGCCGGACGATGTCGCTGGTCTTGGTGAGTTGCCGGCTGATTTCGGAGATCGACTGCGACAGTTCCTCGGCCGCGACCGCCGCGGTTTCGACATTGGCGCTGGCCTCGTTGAACGCCTGCACCGCACCCTCGGCGCGTTGCGACGTCTTGTCGGACGAGCCGAACAGGCCATCGGCGGTGGCGCGCATCGCGGCGGCGCTGCCGCCGACGCGCGACAGCAATTGCTCGACCAGCGGCCGGAACGAGGCGATCGCGGCCTCGACGACGGCGCGGCGCTGTTCGTGGTCCTGGATCGCCGCGCGCTCTTCCTCGGCGCGGCGTTGTTCGGTGACGTCCTCATGGGTCGAAACCCAGCCGCCGTCCGGCAACCGTTCGTTCTTGGCCAGAACGATGCGGCCGTCGCTCGACTGAACGTAGTGCGGCGTGCTGACCTGTTTGCTGACGCCGTCCAGGATACTGCTGCAATACGCATCGACGTCGGTCTTCAGCATGCCGGTGTCGACGCGATGCTGGATCAACTCGTGCAAAGTGCAGCCGGGCTTCACGATCTTCGGCGACAGCTTGTACATGTCGAGATAGCGCTGGTTCAGCAAGGTGATGCGGGCGTGCGCATCGAACATGCTCAGGCCCTGCGACATGTTATTGAGCGCCGCCGACAGCCGCCGGTTCTGCGCGCCGCGACGGCNNACGGCAAGGCTCAGGCCGAGCAGCAGCGGTGCGTAGCTCGCCAATGTGGTGACGACGTCATGAAGGGGCATGCCGGCTCGCACGGTATGGATTCACCGGCATAGTGAGCACGAGCCCTTGCGATATGGTTAATTTTCATTTCCCATAAGTCGCCGCCTGCGACGCTGGCAACCGATACGTGCCGCCTGCGACGCTAGCACATTCTCAAGGTTAACCGACCTCTAACGAAACCTGTCGCATTGTCCGCGCCGGGACGGCGTTCGCCGTGGTTCGTTTGTGGTGTTGTGTGAGTAGAGTTAGTCACAGGTCAGTCAGGCGCCGCCGTGTCGGCGCGGATCGTCGCGTCTGGTGCGAACCGGGCTCGGTGCGCTGGCGATTGCGCTCATGCCCAACGCCATCGGCTTCCAGGATCTCGGCGCCTTGTTGGCGCGGCAGCCGGCGGTTGCCGAGCGCGCGCGGGCGCATCTGATCGCCTCGCCCTTCGGCACCATTCACGCCGCCATGTTTTCGATGCCGCGACCGGTCGGCACCGCGATCCCGCCGCCGCCGGTTTACGCGCTGGCCAATTTCGATCCCGGCGACATCGCCGGTTCGATCGGTTCCCAGCCGCTCGGAGATGCGAACGCGCCATTGCAATTCCCGACCGTCAATCGCAAATCGAAGCGCGACTCGCTGGCCTCGCGCGCCCGCGCGCCAATGCCGCCGATGCCAAACATCGACGTCGCGTCGGCGCCGCCCGCCGGTGCGACGCCAAAGGCGCAAGACCGCATCGCTGACCGCATCCCTCACCGCTTCGACGTGTCGCAGCCGGTGGATCTGTCGCGCCCGACCAAGCCGGCCTCAAAGATTTTCAAGAATCAGGAAATCGACGCCGAGGATGTCTACTTCGACGCCGATCCGCTGATGGCGAAGCACGAACACATCGCGCCGTGGAAGCCGGGCGAGGCGCCGGTCGTCCTCGCGTCGGTCGATCCCGACATCAAGCAATCGGCGATCGCGCCGGCGCAGCCGGGGACAATCGCGCAAGAAGGCCAGAGCATCGCCAGCAAAGGCGTCGTCACCGGTGTCGATGCGCACCCGCGCACGCCGGCCG
>JAPLPA010000505.1 GCA_026400415.1 Afipia sp.
ACCGCTCGGCCACCATCGGCATGCGGGTGATGGACCTGGAAATGCGCACCTGGTACGGCGCGCCGGCCTATTTCGTGCTCGGCGCGGTGCACGCCGTCGCCTTCTGGTTCTCGGTCTCGGCCTTCACGCCGTTCGTGCTGCTGGTGGCTTTCTTCAACCGGCGCAAGCGCCTGCTGCATGACATCGTTCTCGGCACCGTTATCATCAACAATCCGCAGCGCGCCGCGCAGCTGCGGCCCCTTGTTACCGGGGCCCGGTGACGCCGGACGGCATGCCAGAGGTGCGCAATCGGGCCCCGGATGGAGCGGCCGGGTCCTTTGACTGATCCGATCGGCCGCGCGATGCTTGGCATAAGCTTTTTTTGAGTCCACGGAGCCGGAGAAGCTTTAAGTCAGTGACCCAGCATTCGCGCGACACGCCGCAATTCTACCTGACCGCGCCGTCGCCTTGCCCTTATCTGAAGGGTCAGGAGGAGCGCAAAGTCTTCACGCATCTGGTCGGCGAGCGCGCCGCCGAGCTCAACGACCTTTTGACCCATGGCGGCTTCCGCCGCAGCCAGTCGATCGCCTACCGGCCGGCCTGCGAGACCTGCCGCGCCTGCGTCTCGGTGCGGGTGCTGGTCGCCGACTTCAAGCCGTCACGCAACATGCGCCGCATCGCCGACGCCAATGCCGACGTGATCGGCGACATGCGCAAGCCGGCGCCGACCTCCGAACAGTATTCCGTCTTCCGCGCCTAATGACCGTGCTCGACTACGCGATGATGATCGAGGACAGCCATGTCGACACCCGCGTCATCGACTATCGCCGGCGCGGCCCCGATAGCGGCATCAACGGCCGCGGCGCCGGGCAATTGCTGGCGGTGGCGCTGACCGATGTGCTCTCGGACGGGCTGTCGATGGTCTATTCGTTCTTCGATCCGGAGGCCGGCGAGCGCTCGCTCGGCACCTACATGATCCTCGACCACATCGAACGCGCCCGCGCCATGGGCCTGCCCTACGTCTATCTAGGCTATTGGGTGCAGGGGTCGAAGAAGATGGACTACAAAGGCCGCTTCCTGCCGCAGGAACGGCTGATGCCGTCGGGCTGGACCAGGATCGAAGCCTAGCGCGCGCGTTTCAATCGACGCGCCGCCGTCACCCCGCTAGGCCGCAGCCAAAATAACGTGCGCCTGGATTTTCGCAGCAATCTCGCCGTCGCCGTGCTTCTTCGCAATCCTGGACGCAGCGTAGCCGGTCGCCGCCTCCAGGCCGCCTGCGTCTCTCGCTTCGATTTCGGTTCGCAGCACGGTGCCGTGACAGTAGGCAACGGCCACCTCACGCGCCGACGGCGCGCGGCTCTGCTCGGCGCGCGTCTCGATTGTCACGCCGGAGAAGCCGGCCTGTTCCAGATCGCGGCGGATCAGCGCGGCGTCGTGATAGCCATGCGGCGTGCGCGCCAGAAAACGCGGCGGATCCTGCGGAAAGATTTCGGCAAGCGCATTCGTCACATCGTCGGCGAACACATTTTCCTCGATGCGATCCCGCGCATTTAGACGCCTGCCACCGCCTGATGTA
>JAPLPA010000491.1 GCA_026400415.1 Afipia sp.
GCAAACATCGCGCCGAGATCGGGACGTCGCGCTTCATCAATCGGCGTCGGAACTGTGACGATATAAAAATCGGGTGCCGCGAGCGCTGCAAGGTCGTTCGTAAACTGCAACGACTTGTGGCCGAGATCGGCTTTATCGACCTCATGCGTGCGATCATGTCCGGATTTCAGTTCCGCAATGCGCTTGGCATCGATGTCGAAGCCAACCACGGAGACACCGGAGCGCGCGAAAGCCGCCGCAACCGGCAACCCCACATAGCCAAGTCCGATGACCGCTATTTTGCGTCCGTGTGCCAATTTAGGTCCATTCAGAAAGCGTGGCTGTTCTCGCGCCGTAAAGGCGCCGGTTTACGCCGCATTTTCGAGAGAGATTTGCACCTCTTTAGCCGCCACGCCGTAGCTGCTGCAAGTGGCCGGTGCTTGCCTATTGCCAGATCGGCGGCAAAGCCATACCAAGGCGTGGAATTAACCCGGCAAAACACTGATTTTAGAGCGTTTTGGCACAATCTTCCCTGTTAACGATACGGTCCGGAATGCGCGGATTTCTCCTTCTAGCCGCTCGAATTTTGGTCTCTGCAGCGCTGCTGTATTTCGCGTTTCGCGGCATCAATTTCGCGGCCATCCAGACGCGCCTGAGCGGCATCGATCCGCTATGGGTTGCGCTCGCAATCCTGGCGACAGTATTTCAGATTTTCCTCGGCGCGTTGCGCTGGAGAGAAATCAGCATGGCCTGCACGGCGCCACTCGGGACAGCCCAGGCGTTTCGCTACAACATGATCGGCGCGTTCTTCAACCAGACGCTGCCTTCGAGTATCGGCGGCGACGCGATGCGATTGTGGCTCGTCAAACAAACCGGCGCGGGCTGGCGGAATGCGACCTATTCGGTTCTCGTCGATCGCGCCATCGGATTGATCGCGCTTGCCGTCATCGTGATCGCAAGCCTGCCGTGGAGCTACGATCTCGTCGCGAATCATCGCGGACGCATCGCGCTCTTGCTGATCGATGTCGGAGCTATCGGCGCCGGGCTTGGATTTCTTCTGCTGGCCCACATTCCCTGGAAATGGCTGACGACATTCTGGCCCACCAAGCATGTTCACGCATGTTCAGTGATTGCCAATCGCGTGATCTTCAACCGCCGCAGCGGACCAAAGATTGCGGTGCTGTCGCTGACCATTCACGTGATGGCCGTCGTGATTGCATGGTGCGCGGTGCGCTCGATCTCGGCACCCGCCGCCTTTGAGCAATTGTTCATGCTGGTGCCGCCGATCATGCTCATCACCATGCTGCCGATTTCGATTGCGGGATGGGGCGTACGCGAAGCCACCATGATGGTGGCGTTCGGCTATGCGGGCCTCGCCCAAACCGACGGCACTATCGTCTCGCTAATATTCGGCGCGTCGTCGTTCGTCGTCGGTGCCATCGGCGGGCTGGTCTGGATCCTGAGCGCCGAGAAGGCCAAGGCTCCGGAAGACATCGAACCGACAGACGAACTCTAGTCGTCTGTCGCTAGATCATATCGCCTTGATCTTGAAGAACGCGAACACCACCATCTTCAGCAACATCACGCCATGCCGGAAGCGCGAGATTTGCGTCTCGCCATATGAGCGGGCTGCGTAGCGGATCGGAAGATCAATCGCTTTGAGGTTGAGTTTCGACGCTCCGAAAATCAGATCAAAATCGCCGAACGGATCGAAATCGCCGAAATACGCTTTTCCTTCGCGCAGGCGGTAATAGTCGGTCCTGCGCATGACCTTGGTGCCGCAAAGCGTGTCCGTGTAGCGTTCATTGAGCAGCCACGAAAACAGGTACGAGAATATCTTGTTGGCGATCAGGTTGAGAAACCTCATCGCGTCGTCCTCAAGCGGATACACCAGACGCGAACCGTTGATGAACTCGCCCTTACCGGATTTGATTGCCTCCCAAAATTTCGGCAATTGCTCGGGCGGCATTGTGAGATCGGCATCGAGAATCATCAGCACGTCGCCACGCGCGACGTCGTAGGCAGTGAACACCGCGTCGGCCTTGCCCTTGCCGGGCTGGCGCATCGCCTTGATGTCCATGGAGGGATATGCCGCCTTGACGCGTTCGATTTCCTCGAACGTGCCATCCTTGCTGTGACCTTCTATGAAAATGATCTCGATGTCGTCGCAGAATTGCGGAAGGCGCTGCACAGCCGGTTCGATGTTGCCGCGCTCGTTGCGTGCCGGAATCACGACTGTCGCAGATTTGAGA
>JAPLPA010000055.1:0-2170 GCA_026400415.1 Afipia sp.
CAGTTATCTGGATTTTGAAAAGCCCGTTGCCGAGCTTGATTCCAAGGTCGATGAATTGCGCGCGCTCGCCGCCACCGGCAGCGACATCGGCGACGAAGTTTCGCGCATCGAAGACAAGGCGCGCGAGGCGCTCGACGGTCTCTATGCCAGTCTGACGCCTTGGCAGAAAACGCAAGTGGCGCGGCATCCGATGCGTCCGCACTGCGTCGATTATATCAAGTCGCTGATCACCGAGTTCACGCCGCTTGCGGGCGACCGCAAGTTCGGCGACGACGAAGCGATGATGGGCGGGTTCGGGCGTTTTCGCGGCGAAAGCATCTGCGTCATCGGTCAGGAAAAAGGTTCGACCACCGAAACACGCCTCAAGCATAATTTCGGCATGGCAAAACCTGAAGGCTACCGCAAGGCGGTGCGTCTGATGGAGATGGCAGATCGTTTTCAGATTCCGGTTTTGTCATTGGTGGACACGGCAGGCGCCTATCCGGGCATCGGGGCCGAAGAACGCGGCCAGGCCGAAGCGATTGCGCGCTCGACCGATGCCTGCCTCAACCTCCAGGTGGCAAACGTTGCGGTGATTATCGGCGAAGGCGGCTCAGGCGGCGCAATCGCGATTGCAACCGCGAACCGGGTGCTGATGCTGGAGCATGCCGTCTACAGCGTGATCTCACCAGAAGGCGCTGCATCCATCCTCTGGCGCGATCCCGCGAAAGCACAAGAAGCCGCGACCAATCTCAAAATCACCGCGCAGGACCTTTTGCGCTTCGGCATCGTGGATTCCATTCTGAAAGAACCTCCCGGCGGCGCGCACCGCGATCCCGACGGCATGATCGCCAGCGCCGGCAATGCCATTGCGCAGGCGTTCAACGATATGCGCAGCCTCGATGCGACCGCGATCCGCAATCAGCGCCGCCAGAAGTTTCTGGATATCGGCCGCAAGCTCGGCTGACGCGGCAAATCTCACACGCGCTAAAATTTCCGGCTGCAATCCCGACACGCACGCGATGCGCGGATGCGCCGCGCAAGTTCCCGAAATGACATCGTGGCTTTTTCCCGACGACGTCCGCATGTCATTGGGTTTCCAGCACAATCTCGCTTTACAGCGCGTTCACCAACAATGGCGTCAGTACTGCCGTATAGGGCCGTTCAGGTTGCGACGGACCCCCCTTAAGGATAATAATTGCTCAATCGTTGAGGCCACCAACCGTCAAAAATAACCGGAGTTTGGGGTTGCCCATCTGCCGAGGACAATTGCTTTGATCGCCCGGACGCATCTGCGCGCGCTGGCGACTTCGGCTGCGCTTGCGGCGGGCATGCTGCTGGCCGGATGCAACGCCGAACAGATGGGCATGATCGGCGACAAGGCGACGCGGCCGATTCCGGAAAAGCTGCTCGCCGAGATCGAAGCCAAGAACATGGACAAGGGATCGCCGATGGTGGTCCGCGTGTTCAAGCAGGAATCCGAACTCGAAGTCTGGAAGCAGGATCGCACTGGCCGCTTGGCGCTTCTGAAAACCTATCCGATCTGCCGCTGGTCGGGCGATCTTGGCCCGAAGGTCAAGGAAGGCGACCGTCAGGCGCCGGAGGGCTTCTATTCGATTGGCCCCGGACAGATGAATCCGAACTCTGGATACTATCTGTCGTTCAACACCGGCTTTCCCAATGCCTATGACCGCGCCTGGGGCCGCACCGGCGCACAGTTGATGGTACATGGCGATTGCTCGTCGCGCGGCTGTTACGCGATGACCGACGAACAAATTTCGGAAATTTACTCGCTCGGTCGTGAATCGTTTTTTGGCGGACAGACCTCATTTCAGTTTCAAGCCTATCCGTTTCGCATGACGCCGCAGAATTTCGCGCGCCATCGCAGCAATCCGAACATGGCTTTCTGGAAAATGCTCAAAGAGGGCAACGACGCCTTCGAAGTCACCAAGCAGGAAGTGAAAGTCAACTTCTGCGAAAAGAAATACGTATTCGACGCCGAGCGCGCGCCGGGCGCGACGCGCGATCCGGTGTTCAGCGCATCCGCCAAATGCCCGCCCTACGCGCAGCCGGAAGATGTTGCGCAGGCGATCCAGGAAAAACAGCGTGCGGACGAGCTGAAGATTGCGCAGCTCATCACGGGCGGAACGACCCCTGCTCGTTCCCGCGCAGGAATAGACGGCGGCATGCA
>JAPLPA010000055.1:2217-3770 GCA_026400415.1 Afipia sp.
AGGGGGCGCCCGGAACCGTGCCGGGACACGCAACACTTCCACTTCCGAAGGGTCCGGACGGCGCGGTCACGACAGTTGCGTCCTTCTCGCCTGAAACCAATGCACCGGTCGCATCGGCTGCCGTGTCCCGCACAACACCGGCAGTTGCTAACGCGAATGCCAGCGTGAGCGCCAAGGACGGAAGCGTAAAGGACGCTGCCGCGAAAGATAGCGGCTCCTCATCGGGCGGTTTTTTCAGCAGGTTCAAAGAATCAATCGGCTTTCGCGGTTCGGAAACGAAGCAGGCGGAAGTCACGCCGGAACCTGTAAAGCCTGCGGCGGCAACCAAACCTAGAGCCAGCGACACGAAGGCGAGCGGCAAATCGACAGTCGAGAAATCGAGCGACACGACGCAGACCAAGGCCGCTGAATCGAAAGCATCGCCTGCCCGCGTCATTGCGATCGACGGCAAGCAAAGCACGCAGGCCAAGAGCGATAGCGGCAACGTTTTCCCGGCACCGGTTGCACCTCCTGCACCCGCACCAACGACCGCGTCCGCACAGCCGGTGATTTCGGGATCGGCGCCCGCCGTGTCGGGCAACTCGTTCGACAGCCGCTTCTCGAGCTTCCGCTCCAACTAGCGCAGCATTCAAATAAAAAAGCCGGTCCTCGCGACCGGCTTTTTTATCTTTGATTGTCGATGATCGCTTAGGCGAACTTGCCGTGGCAGTGCTTGTATTTATTGCCCGAGCCACAGGGGCAATCTTCGTTGCGACCGACCTTGCCCCAGGTCGAGGCATTGTTCGGATCGCGGTCGGCGGCGGCAACCGGCGCAAGCGAGGCCTGCGCGGACGCAAACTCATCCTCACCGGTATTCGGATTGAGCTTGTGGCCTTCCATCTGCGGCAGTTTCGGCTGCTGGTCCTCCGGCGGCACGATTTCGACCCGCATCAACTGAGCCGTGACTGCCTCGCGCAGGTTAGCGCTCATATCCTCGAACAGCGTGAAGGCTTCGGTTTTGTACTCCTGCAGCGGATCGCGCTGGCCGTAGCCGCGCAGGCCAACCACCTGACGCAGATGATCGAGCATCACCAGATGCTCGCGCCACATATGATCGAGCGTCTGCAGCAGCACCGACTTCTCGACGTAACGCATGACGTCGGGGCCCCACTGCGCCGATTTCGCCGCCATAAACTCGTCGACGCGCTGATCGATGGGCGCGAGCAATTCCTCGCCCGCAATACCTTCTTCCTTGGCCCAGTCCTCAATCGGCAGATCGAGATTGAGCACACGCTTCAATTCGTCCTTGAGGCCCGCGACGTCCCACTGCTCGGCGTAAGCATGTTCGGGAATGTGCTTGGCAACGAGGTCTTCCACCAGCACATGGCGCATGTCTGAAACCGTCTCGGCGACATGCTGGTCGCGCATCAGGTCGATGCGCTGCTCGAAGATGACCTTGCGCTGATCGTTCTGAACGTCGTCGTATTTCAGCAAGTTCTTGCGGATATCGAAGTTGCGCGCCTCGACCTTTTGCTGCGCCTTCTCCAGCGCCTTGTTGATCCACGGATGGATGA
>JAPLPA010000157.1 GCA_026400415.1 Afipia sp.
GACATTCTCGACAAGCTCGGTGGCCAATGCGCGGAGCTTTATCCGGAGAAGCCGATCTATGACATTCCCGGCATTCCGATGGTGACGGGCCAAGGCCTCACCGATGCGCTGATGGAGCAGATCAAGCCGTTCAACCCGACCTTCCATCTCAATGAAATGGTCGAGACCATCGAGAAAATCGGCGATCCGTTGTTCCGTGTGACGACCGATGCCGGTCAGGTGTTTGAATGCAAGGTCGTGGTGATCTCGGCAGGCGGTGGCTCGTTCCAGCCCAAGCGCCCTCCGGTGCCGGGCATCGAAGCCTATGAAGGTAAGTCGGTGTTCTATGCGGTGCGCAAGATGGAGCAGTTCCGCGACAAGAATTTGCTGATCGTCGGCGGCGGCGACTCCGCGCTCGACTGGGTTCTCAATCTGCAGCCGATTGCCAAGAGCATGACGCTGCTGCATCGGCGCGACGATTTCCGCGCAGCACCTCACAGCGTCGATCAAATGCGCGAACTGGTGTCATCCAAGAAAATGGAATTGAAAATCGGTCAGGTCACGTCGCTCGAAGGCGCCAACGGTCAGCTCACCGGCGCGGTGGTGAAGGGCAACGACAATGAAAGCTCGACCGTTGCCTGCGATACCATCCTGCCGTTCTTCGGATTGACCATGAAGCTTGGCCCGGTCGCCAACTGGGGCGTCAAGCTTGAGAACAATCTCATTCCGGTCGAGACCGCTTCATTCGAGACCAACATTCCCGGTATCTTCGCCATCGGCGACATCAACACCTATCCGGGCAAGCTGAAGCTCATTCTCTCCGGCTTCCACGAAGGCGCGCTGATGTCGCAAAAGGCGCATCGTTATATTTACCCCGACAAGCGCCTCGTGTTCCAGTACACGACATCCTCCTCGAGCCTGCAGAAGAAACTCGGCGTGAACTGAACCGGCGTCGTCGCCTGAAGCTGAATCCGCCCGAATAAATATCGTCAGCCCGGCACAAAGTCGAGATTCGCGGCCGTGATGAGTCGATGATCGTTTACGCGGTCGCGGATCCGGCCTCGCTGACCGCTCTGCTGGACGAAACTTCAGTCGACGCCCCTGAAGTGCCGGACCGGTCGGTCCTGCAAGGGACTGTCTGATCGAGAAGCCAAGTTATCGCGTTTCCGGCGTGATCGCAGGTACCGGCGCGATAGGTTCACTTGTGACCGGCGCTTGCGGTCCGCCCAGTCCAAGCACGGCGGTCGCTGCGGGCAACGCCGCATCCGCCATCGCGGCGTAGCCCTCGGCGGTCGGATGGATCGCGCCGCCATACACCGCCGACAATACGCCCCATGTCGCGTCGTGAATGTCGCCCGGCTGATTGGGCGCGCGTGCGGCCTGCGGATAGGTCATCGCGGTGAAGTAGCTGTCATTGGCGTCGCGAATCCAGCGCGCGCGGGGCGAATAAGCGCGAAACGCGCTGGCTGCCACGCCGCAGACCATCGGATTGTTTGCGGCCTCGACGATGTCCGATACGAAACTGTCGCCTTTGGATAAAAAGCATTGCTGATCGAACGGCGGGTCGCTTTCGGCTCGCGCGCAGAAGCCGTGATCTGCGAACGCCGCCTGATGCTGATCGACGAAAGTCATGGCGTC
>JAPLPA010000170.1 GCA_026400415.1 Afipia sp.
ATTCCCATACCACGTCGAAGCGCGCTTTCCGACGAGTGACCGCCACACGTGATTGACGGTCAGCAACGCGCCGTGAAAAGCGCCCCATGCAATAAACGTCCAGTTCGCGCCGTGCCAAAGCCCGCCGAGCAGCATGGTCAAAAACAAATTGACCGAGCGCCGCGCCGGCCCGGCCTCATTGCCGCCGAGTGGCACATAGACGAAATCGCGCAAGAAGCGCGACAGCGTGATGTGCCAGCGCCGCCACAGATCGATGATGCTGGTCGCCCTGAACGGCGCTGCAAAATTCAGCGGCAGCCGCAGGTTGAACAACAGCCCCAGTCCAACCGCCATATCGGAATAACCGGAAAAGTCGAAGTAGAGTTGCAGCGAGTACGCAATCGACGCCCCCCAAGCGCCGGCCGCCGTCACCGGGACGCCGGCTGCGGCCGCGTCGAACACAAGTCCGACATGCGGGGCTAGTCTGTCCGCGAACAAAACCTTTTTGGTCAGACCCAGACAGAAAATCGTCAGCCCAAGCGCAATGTTGTTCCAATCGACGCGATAACGCAGCCGGTCGCCCAACTGAGGACCAAGTTCGTTCCACCGCACAATCGGACCAGCGATCAAGTGCGGAAAGAAAGACACGAACATCGCATAGGTCGGCAGGTGAATCACTGTCGGCTTGCGAGACGTCTCGATCAGAAATGCGATCTGCACGAATGTCGTGAACGACAATGCCAGCGGCACGTCTGGAACGCCGGGGCTGCGGCCCTGAAAAATCGACAACAGAAAATCGAAATATTTGAAATATCCGAGCACCAGCAGATTAGCCGTGACACCCGCAATCAGCATACGGCGCGCTGCCTGTGGACCCGACTGCTGTATCTTTTGCGCCAGCCAGTAGTTCAGCAGGATCGACAGGACCGGCAGCACGACAAATGGCGGCTTCCACCACGCATAGAAAAACAGCGACGAGACGGTCGTCATCGCGACAGCGGCTGTGACGCTGCGGCTCGCCACAAAAAAATGCAGAACCACTGCGAGCGGCAGGAAGACGAAAATGAATTCGGTGGAATTGAAAAGCATCGGACGAATTCAATCCAGACTCGGTATTTATCTCGGCGGAAACCCCGCCCCGAGAGCCCTGACAAGAGCGACGAAAAGATTTCGCCATATCACGGACTGGAACTTTTAAGTCAAGTATCCCCGGTGGCTTACATGCTTGCCGTTATCACGCACCGTCCACCTTCTTCTTTTTTGGAGCATGGACGGTCTCGCGCCCCTCTTTTTCAAGAGTATCGCGGACCTTCTTAAGTTCATCGGACTTGCCTTTTTCCGGCTCAGGAAAAGCCAGATCGAGCTTTTCCATCGCGCTGACGATGGCCGAACTGATCACAACGCGCGCGAACCATTTGTGATCCGCCGGCACCACGTACCACGGCGCGTGCTTTGCGGACGTGTGACGCAGAACGTCCTGATAGGCGGCCTGATATTTGTCCCACAATGCGCGCTCGGCGATATCGCCCAGCGAAAATTTCCATTTCTTTGAAGGTTCGTCGAGCCGGTCAAGAAAGCGCTTGCGTTGCTCGTCCTTTGAGACATTCAGAAAGAATTTAAGAACGACCGTTCCGTTGCGCGCGAGATATTTTTCGAACGCCGCGACGTCCTCGAAACGCTCACGCCAGATATTCTTCGTCACAAGCGAAGGCGGAATACGCTGCTTGGCGAGAATTTCCGGATGTACACGCACCACCAGCAGTTCTTCGTAATACGATCGATTGAAGATTCCGATGCGCCCGCGTTCCGGCAGGCAGATCGTACTGCGCCACATGAAATCGTGATCGAGTTCCTTCGGTGACGGCTGCTTGAACGAATACACTTCGCAGCCCTGCGGATTGATGCCCGACATCACATTTTCGATGGCGCTATCCTTGCCGGCGGCATCCATGCCCTGAAATATCAAAAGCAAAGACCAGCGATCCTGCGCATAGAGTTTCTCTTGCAGTTCGCGCATGCGGCCGCGATTGATGTCCACGATCTTGTGCGCGCCGTCCTTGTCGAGTCCAGCCCTCTCATTTGGCTTGTGGGATTTGAGATGGAATTCCTGCAAACCATCGACGCGAAACGGGTCCACATATTGTTTCAGCTGCTTCGCGAGAGGTTGCGCCGCCGCGCCCTTCTTGTTCATAGAATCTTTCTTACCCATGAAGTGAAACTCTCCGCCTGGTTACGGTAAAGCTACACGGCGGACATCGAACACGCCAGTATCGCGAAACTTGAGTCTGTCGACAGCACGAAGCGCTTGGTCCATCATCGGCAGATGAGCGATGCCACGCCCACGATTGCCTACCAGCATGTCAGCAAAAGCTTTGCGCGCGGACAGCCCAAAGCGGTTGATGACGTTTCGATCGAAGTCGCAGACGGTGAGTTCCTTGCCATCGTCGGCGGCTCCGGCTCCGGCAAGACGACGCTGCTGCGGCTTGCCAATCGCCTGATCGACCCGGACGGCGGCTCGGTTCGCATTCTGGGCGAAGACATCCGCAGCCTCGACCCCATCCCGTTACGACGCAGCATCGGATACGTGTTTCAGAATGGCGGCCTCTTTCCGCACATGACAGTCGCCGCAAATATCGGCATCACGCCGCGTCTCGCCGGCGCCGATCCGGAAAAGATTTCAGCACGGGTCGACGAGTTGATCGATCTGGTCCGCCTCGACCGCGCGCACCGGAATCGTCTGACGCAGGACATGTCTGGCGGACAGCGTCAGCGCGTCGGTGTCGCGCGGGCGCTCGCGGCCAATCCCAAGATCGTGCTGATGGACGAGCCGTTCGGTGCGCTCGATCCTTTGACACGCGATGCGCTCGGAGACGATTACAAGGCGCTTCACAAGAAACTCGGTCTGACCACGGTGATGATTACCCACGACATGGCCGAGGCCGTGCTGCTGGCGGACCGGATCGCGGTCATGCATGGAGGCCGCATGCTCGCGCAAGGCACCGCAGAGGAATTGTCGCGGAGCACAGACCCCTACGTCGGCAAACTTCTCGGCACGCCGCGCCGCCAGGCCGACCGGCTGCAAAAACTGCTGCCGAAGGGGGCTCCATGAGTCTCTGGTCGGATCCCAGATGGAACGACGCGCTGACGCGGTTGCCGGACTATCTCGGCAATCATGTCCGCGTCAGCCTGACCGCTTTGGCAATCGGTTTTGCGATCAGTTTTCCGCTGGCGCTCATCGTGCGGCGAAAGCCGCTTGCGCGCGACATCGTGCTCGGCGTCGCCAGCATCGTGCAAACCGTTCCGGGGCTGGCATTGCTTGCACTGTTCTACCCGCTGCTGCTGATGCTTGCCGGATTGTCATCGCAGTTTTTCGGATTCGGTTTTTCCGCATTCGGATTTTTGCCGGCCGTACTGGCACTGGCCCTCTACAGCATGCTCCCTGTGCTGCGGAACACCATCACGGGTCTGCAAGGCATCGATCCTGCGATCATCGAGGCCGCCGAAGGCGTCGGCATGACGCCACGCCAGTCGCTGATTATGGTCGAACTGCCGCTGGCGTTGCCGGTCATCATGGCGGGCGTTCGCACCGCTGCCGTCTGGGTCATCGGCACGGCGACGCTGTCGACGCCGATTGGCCAGACAAGTCTGGGTAACTACATTTTTGCGGGATTGCAGACGCAGAACTGGGTGTTCGTCTTGTTCGGCTGCGGCGCGGCTGCGGCGCTTGCCCTCGCGGTCGATCAACTGCTCGCGCTGATCGAAAGTGGAGTCCGGCTTCGCAGCCGGATTCGCGTTGGCGTGGGCATTCTCGGCGTGGCCGCTCTTGTTGTTGCGACACTGATCCCCAACCTCGCGCGCGCGAAGACGAATTACGTTGTCGGCGCAAAAACCTTCACCGAGCAATATATATTGTCATCGCTGATCGCGCAGCGGCTGCAAGCTGCAGGATTGCCAGCAAGTTCACGCGAAGGCCTTGGCTCCAATGTCATCTTTGAAGCGCTATCCAAGGGCGATATCGACGTCTATGTGGATTATTCGGGAACGCTGTGGGTCAATCAGCTTAAACGAACCGAGATCTTGCCCCGCACGGAGCTGCTGGAGCAACTCAAGTCCACGCTCGCAAGCCAGTATAAAATTTCTCTCGCTGGCGAACTCGGGTTCGAGAATGCCTACGCGCTGGTGATGCCGCGCAAGCGCGCCGAGGCGCTCAGCGTGAAGTCGATTGCCGACCTCGCATCACGAGCTGGCACACTTGCAATTGCGGGTGACTATGAATTTTTCTCGCGGCCCGAATGGGCGTCGATCAAGCAGTCTTACAATCTTACATTCCGTCAGCAACGGCAGATGCAACCGGACTTCATGTATGCGGCCGTCGCGTCCGGCGAGGTCGATGTCATTGCGGGCTACACCAGCGACGGGCTGATCGCGAAATACGATCTGATCGTGCTGGATGACCCAAAGCACGCCATTCCGCCCTACGATGCGATTGTACTGGTTTCGCCGAAACGCGCGAACGACATGCAACTGCTGGACGCCCTGAAGCCGCTGATCGGGAAGATCGATATCGCGACCATGCGCGAAGCCAATCTGCGCGCCGCATCCAACGATGGATCGAGTTCCCCGGATGCGGTTGCACGTTGGCTCGCGGGAAAAATCAAACGCTAGAGATTTTTCACAAATCCCGCATCGATCAGCATGCGGTTGAACCGTCGCGTCTCGGCGCCGTCCTTGCAGGAGTAAAATAATCCCTTGCATCTGAGCATGATTTTTTTCTGCTCTTCAAAACTTGGATCGAGCGGAATTCCCGCAGCGTCCTGAACCACCAGCGGCAGATAGGCAGCATCGATGGTTTCCATCGCAGTCGGACTCGCGACCGGTTTGAAATTAACGGCGTCGATTGTGTAATACGTTGCGAAATATCGCGGATCGTAAGCCATCAGCCTTTTGGCGACGTCGTCTTCTGTCAGATTGGGCTCGATGATATTTGTCGAGAACTCCGGCTGGTGATCGCCGTAGCGGACGATCAAGAATGGTTCGTTCGGAAATTGCTTTTTCAATTTTGCAATGAACGCGCCGTAGTCCTGCACGCTCATGGTCTGGCGGCGAAGATATTCGTCGACCGCAGGCTCGTTGCCGGGGTTTTTCCAGCCCGGCGTCAATTCAGGACGCAGCGGCGACGCCCACGGAAAATGATTTGCACCGAGATACACATACATGAATATCGGCGTGTTCGGCTTTTCCTGCGCCAACAGCCGCACGGCATTGTCGTAGAAGAATCCATCCGGCTCCAGACCCTTCGCGCCAAGATCGCCGGCGTCGTAGAACTTCTGAATTCCGGCGGTGGTCTGGAACGATTTCTCGCCCATGAAGGA
>JAPLPA010000583.1 GCA_026400415.1 Afipia sp.
CGCGAAGCACTCGCATCCGCCGCTTCTGCGGTGGAATTGATCAGATTCGAATCTTCTTGAAACACTGGAGAACCCGGTGCGCTGCTACGGCAGACAATAATCATTGTTGATGAGAATATCATAGCAGCTGGCGCCAACGCCACGCAGGATAAGCAGAAATGGAGTCGCTCTCTTCTTGAGATTGCCGACGGCTTACCGGGAGGACAGCGAGGAACGATGAACCCCGGCGAAAAACTAAGCCTGTTTTTTTCACGTCAAGGGGGCAATGAATTATCGCCAGTTTTTGTAGGATGCTCACCGAATCTAAGCATAAGCCAACGTCAAAAAGTTGAAACCGACAGCTCAATTATTGGAAATTTCTTTACCGGCGGACCGTCCAAACAGATCGCCGAAAGTCGGCGGGGATATGAGAATGCGTTGGTTCGCGCGTTTGGTGTAATGAGCCGCGCCAAGCAGGAAGAAAACAAAAACGTAGAGCCCGGCGCTTTGTTACGTGCACTGGCCTCATCGCCGCGTTTTATAGATATTTCGGCGGGCATTCCTCGTGTCGTTCTGATATCGCCGTTCGGCTTAACTGATCGGATGACATGGGCTACCGCACGCTCGGCGCGCGAAGCTGGCTTCGATCTCGCTGCGCAAGCAGGCGTCGATTTTCAACGCGCCGAGGTGCACGTCATTGGGTCCCCGGCCGGGGCAAGCCCTCATCTGCGAGCTTTTGCTGAAGCATTTTTACTTCGGTCACGAGGAATGCTGGTCGGTTGGCGATCCGATGGTGTGCCGCAGCTGTTGCCGCCGCCGACCGAAGTACGAGTATTTGGCGGGGAAGTTCAGATGGATGCCGTCTCAGCTCCCGTTCAGGTGCGCGTAGCCGCTGACTTGCAAGGAAACCTCGTAAATAGCTGGATAGAGGTAACCGCGGGGCGTTCGCTTGCAACGCCCATTACGGGGAAGGCAATTTGTAAAAATGCCGACAGTTGCAACGTGAAAGGTGACGGCCGGTCCATGGGGCAAGCATGGAATCCGGACCCCGGCGAACGACCGGCATTCAATTCGCAATTTGCATGGTCGGGCCTCCGTTATTTTGAAATGTCCTTCAACAACATGAGTGGTTCAGTACGCATTTGGGATCCCTCCGCAAAAATTCAGATTGGTGATCGTCAACTGGACGACTTCCGATTTACGGTACAACGAACCGACAAGCAGCAATTTTAGAGGCGGCTATCATGTCCGGCGTTCAAAGTCTGCGTTCCCCGAATTTTATGATCGCGCGCAAGATCCATCGCGTTTTAGCGGGCCTGCTTTGCTGCACTTTCCTTGTCTCCTGCATTACGCCTTCAAATCAGACGGCGACGAACACCAACTGGCAAATCGACTCAGTGGCATCAAAATGCGTGATGTCAATCGCAGGCGGCGCGGTCCTCGGAGCCATCATCGGGGCCGCAGCCGGCGGCGGCGGGCGATCGCTCGGCACAGGCGCTGCAGTCGGCGCAGCCGCCGGCGGTGTTTTATGTGCAGTCATGGCCGCCCTTGATGAAAATGATCGGGCTCGCATCAAGGCGGCTCAATTGGAGGCGGCGCGAACCGGAAAGAGTCAGGTTCTACAATATTCCGGCAGCGATGGACTCAACCGAAATGTTTCCATTCGAGTTGTTGATGACGGCAACAATTCTCTTCCTGAGCCTGTTTCTCGAGCTCCTTCGTGGGGTTCGCCAAAGCCCACCTCTACTGCCAAACCTAAGCCTCCGACAGCCAACTCCGTTCCAGCATCAGAAGCACAGGTGGCCGCAGCCTCAGGCCAACGCATTTGCCGCACCTTGAATACCAGCGTGGATATTCAATCCAAGGGACAAGCGGATGTGCCCCCTCAGACGGTTTGCCGAACACCAGAAGGCGACTGGGCACCTGCAACGGCCTAGAAGAATGCGTCATCCGGCACTGTGAGACCGCCTACCCCGCGAAGAACTCACCCGGCATCTTGTTGACCCCGTCGGGCGCTTCGACCTCCGGCAAATGGCCGATGCCGCCTAGACACGCTTCAGAATCGCTTCCTTGATGCCCGTCTTGAGTACCTTGCCCACGGCGCTCTTGGGCATCGTCTCGAACACATGCACCACCTTCGGCGTCTTCACGGAGCCGAGCTGGCCCTTCACGAAAGCGATCACTTCATTCGGATCAAGCGTCATGCCCGGCTTTGCCTCCACTGCGGCGTGCACGGCCTCGCCCCAGTGATCGTCCGGGATGCCGACAATGGCGCATTCGGCAATCGCCGGATGCTGCGACAGCACGGTTTCCACATCGCTCGGATAGACGTTGAATCCGCCGGTGATGATGACTTCCCTCAAACGATCCCGCAGGAACAGATGGCCGCGGCCGTCGAACACGCCGAGGTCGCCGGTGTGCAGCCAGCCATCGACGATGGTCTCCGCCGTCTTGTCCGGCATGTTGAAATAGCCGGTCATCACGAGGTCGCCGCGCACGACGATCTCGCCCTGC
>JAPLPA010000569.1 GCA_026400415.1 Afipia sp.
CACTCCAAGAAACCCGAGCAAGAACACAAGGCCGCTAGGCTACACCCCCTCGACAAGGGCGGTCAAGGAATCCACATTAGGGGCTTGGGGACCAAGGTTGTCCCTGAGTCGGTGTTGAATGCTTGGGCCGGGGTGCAATGAGGTCGCTGATACCATGCACATGAAAATGCATCAGAAAACCTGCCAAGGTCAGGATTAAGAAAGGCTTTGATGAGCCCAAAGCAACTAACGAGTGATCGATAGGCCAATAGAAAAGCCGCAGGCAGTGGGTAACACTGGCTGCGGCGGTCGTCTTTCGACGGTGCCTGCGATTTCTCTTGTTGCGTGAAATCACGGACCGGGATCGATTACACTATCCTCCGAATTATGGGTCATTTAGCTAGGGCGGTCAAGCCCCGAGGGAAAAAATATGTTTCGCATTGGATTTGATGTTGGCTCAAATTCTGTTGGTTCTGTCTGGATTGATACTCAAAATGGGACGATGGCCGCGGGAACATCAATCTTTCCAGCAGGTGTTGATGAGACAGCTGACAAGAGGGGGGAGCCCAAAAACGCAAAACGCCGAATGACAAGACGAACTCGGATCACTCTTGCCCGCCGCTCGACTCGCAAACGCGAACTTAGGCTGAGATTAATTGCAGAAGGACTGCTTCCGCCAGACGAGGCGGCGTTCAGAACACTCTTAGAGCAAACAGACCCATGGGAGCTTAGATCTAGAGGAATTGAAGGTGAACTCGAGCCCTTTCATTTCGGGCGTGTGTTACTGCATCTCTCACAGCGCCGTGGCGCGATCGGCCTGCACATCGCTGATCCCGACGAAGATGATGGCGATGCCACAAAAACCGCGGATGGCAAAGTCAAGAAGTCGATTGGCGAAGTCCGCATGAAAATGCTGGCTAGGGGGGCCAGGACTTTCGGCGAGTTCATAGCAATTGTTCGCAAGGAACGAATCACAACGATCACCACCCAAGATAAGCGCAACCCGTCTCAACGCCGAGGGTTGAGAGAGTTTCGGCAAGCAACCCGCAACAAGGCGGCGAGCTACGAACACTGTGCTGACAGGGCCATGATTCGCCATGAATTTGAAACTCTGTGGACAAGACAGAAGGCAGGGCCTCTTGCCGGCAAACTCACGGATGCTTTGCGCAAGGCACTCGACGATGAGTCTGGCGATGCCATCTGGCGGCACAAAGGATTTCTGTTTGGGCAGAGACGGGCGACCTGGGACGTGAGCACTCTGGGACGCTGCTCGCTTGAACCAACAGAGCGTTGCGTTCCTCACGCAGACATGCATGCCTCACGTTTTCTTGTTGTGGAGACAATAAACAATCTGCGGGTCATTGAAGGAGGGAAAGAAAAACGCGATCTTACTTCAGATGAACGAACCAAGATCAAAGACTACCTTAGCGGCCCCCTCGGGACAGTGAGGCAGCGCGGATCGCAGGGCAGCGATGAAACCAAACCAAAAACCACTGTCAGCGTTACGGACCTCCGTATTCTGATGGGATGGGGGCGAGCGACCCGGACCACTAAGTTTCATTTTAACATCGAAACTGATGCCGAGCGATTGATAAACACTGACTGGTTTAGCCGCGAGATTATCTGTGGAGCCATAACGCACGAGAAGTGGGCCGCGATGAACGACCACGTTCGCACCGGCCTCAATCAAGCGATCCTGAAATTTGATCCAGATAACGACACGCATGCCGCGAGGCTGAAGTCAGGAGTTATGAAGTGGGGCCACCTTACGGAACCGCAGGCTGACGCATTGGTGGCTGCATGGAGGAGGCGTCCGCAGTTAGATGCCAAGCGTTTGAATATAAGCCGCAAAGCGGTGAGAAATCTTCTCACCTTAATGGACAGCGAGGAGAAAACGTGTCTATCTATTACAGAGATCGAGGCGAGAAAAGCGATTGCTGCGGATGACAAATTCCTAGATGCAACCACAGGTTGTCCTCTGGACGAGGCAACACGGAGACGGTATGGCACTGGCGCAAAGGGCGCATCTGCTCGCGATCGTTACTACATGCTAAAGCACGTTTTAACAAAGAATGGCAAGCCAATATATGGGCCCGATGGCAAGCCACTTGCGGAGCCGCCGCCTGCGCCGATGATTTCCAACCCTGTTGTCCGCAAAGCAATTCACGAGGTGCGTCGGCATCTTGTCGCCTACATGAAAGCATTTTCTCGAAAGCCAGACGAGGTCTACGTCGAGCTGTCACGAGAATCTCGCATGGGGAAGAAAGCCGCGGACAGCATTCTTGAAAATAGTCGCTTACGCGGTCGCATTCGTAGCGAAATAGCAGACACGTTTGGTCTTGATACACTCACGAAGACTCAGCGTGGTTCTGCTGTAACGAGAGTCATTCTGGCGGTTCAGCAGGGGGGAGTTTGCCCACTGTGCGGAAACATAAATGGGAAGCCAGTTATTACGCCGCGGATGGCTGCAAACGGTGAGGACTGCGAGGTAGCTCACATTATTCCCCGCGCAAGCGGTGGGCATAACGGGCTTGGAAACGTCGTACTGTCGCACGCTAGCTGCAATCGCGATATGGGCCGCAGGACGCCGCGAGAGTTCTGGAACACAACTGCGGTGGGCGGGTACGACGCCTGCATTGCCAGAGTCGAGACTATTTTCGGGCATGTTGCTAGGCCGACAGGATCAGAACGCAGGTCCGCTAGCGGTGACTCACTCTGGTTGTGCTTTTTTAATGAGCGAGATGACAACTTAAAAATTGAGCAGTTCAAAAAAGACGTTAGCGATGTTCAGGGGATGACAAACAGGCAGGATGCGGCTACGAAATACGCGGCCAAGCAGGTGATGGCTTATATCGCTGATGCTCTCTACGCAGGTGAAGGCTTGCCCGAGCGTGGTGGAACTCGCCGTGTCTTTGCTACGAACGGGATGTGGACCAGCCGCCTTCGTCGGGAATGGGGGCTGTTTTTCGATCGTCACGGTAAGAGGGCAAAGGGGGTAGGAGAGGGAGAGTTACAGGTTCGCCGTGAGAAAGACAGGGGTGATCATCGTCACCACGCTATTGACGCAATCGTCATAGGCTATTGCACCAGCATGGTGGAGCAGGAGTGGGAGGCTCGTGAGCGACAGGCCGGGGTAGATCTCCAGAATAGCGCTGATGAGACGCAGATGGAGAACTACCGACGAGATCACCCGATTCCGCCACCCTCGCCCTTTCGCACGCTGCTAGCTTTTCGAGAGGCTGTCTGTCGCGCCGTGTTTGGAAATGGTGAAATAGAACGGGCGATATGCCACCGCCCCGTGAAACGCAAACTTGTTGGGGCGTTTCACGAAGAGACGCTTTTTGGTCCTGTCGTTGGTAGCAATGGAGAACTCACAGAATTTTACACTTCTAAGAAGGCAGTAGTTGATCTCAAGCCTGCTCAACTAACCCTCCCAAGTGATGAAAAAGAGCAAGATGCTATCAAGCGACTTGCCGAGCGGCGGCAGCGAGACAAGCAGGTATCAGCGGCCGAAGCTCGCAAGTGGGCAAAGAGTGTGGTTGCTTCGAGTGGTTATAAACCGCTAAAGGTTGAACCACCTGCTGGCAAGGGCGGGATCGTCCGAGATCTCGGGTTGCGAAAACAGATTCGAAGATGCCTCGAAGCATCCGGACTGAATCCCAATGAGTTCATAGGATCGGAAATGAAAAAACTCGTTAATGCCGGAGGAGTGCATCACGAGTCTGGAGTTCCGATTCACTCTGCCGTACTGCTGCGCACAATAAGCGACGCAGTTGTGGTTGGGCGTCAGCGACAGAATTATGCAACTGGAAAGTTCCACGCCGATGCTGATCCGGCATCACAGCGGGCCTACGTTGGTGGAAATAATCACCATATTGAGATAAGGCAGGACTCAACGGGCAAGTTTAGCGGACAGATAGTCACGGCGTTTGAGGCATCACAACGCAAACTAGCAAAACTTAAAGCGTTTCGTGCGGCAGGAATTCCGAAACCCGACGAGTTTAAGAAACTCAGTAAGGCGGGGCAGAATCAATTACGGCCGATCGTTCGGCAAATTGAACTGACTCATCCGATTGTTGACCGCCGGGACGACGAGCGCGGTGAGTTTATTATGAGCCTTTGCGAGGGCGAAACACTACTCATCCGTCAGAAAATGGCGGATGGGGAAATCGTTGAGCCTGGATACTTTATTGTTGCCAAACTCGAAAAGCCACAGAAGGTAGTGCTGGTGCCTCACTGGGACGCGCGGTCGGCCACAGAACGCAAAGATAACGAGGGCAACAAAATCCCGAACTCTTCCCGAGATTCTTTTTCTATAGTGCCATCAGACCTAGAAAATCTAACCCCGCGAGAAGGTGAAATCGCTACAAAAGTCTTGGTCAGCCCGCTTGGCGATGTCATGCGACTACTACGAGACTGACTCTGATCTAGATACATGATTAAGCGCACCCTCGAAATTTCATCAGAACCAACGCACCTATCAGTTCGTGATGGCCAGTTATTAATTATACGCAAGGATCTAAAAGATCCTTCCAAAGCCCAAGAGATCCGAGTCAAAAGCATCGCTGGTACGGTCCCCCTAGAGGATATAGGACTCGTGATGGTTGATCAAAGAGACACCACGTTTTCGCACTCCGCTCTTTCGGGCTTAGCAGAAAACGGAGCAGC
>JAPLPA010000214.1 GCA_026400415.1 Afipia sp.
GACGCTGGCTGAAGAAGTCTGGCGTGCCGCGCGCGCGGATGAAACCTTCAACGCCGAGCAGTTGCAGGACATACTGCAGCGCCGCGCGCCGATCTACGATAAATCCGCCGACGGCCATTACAATCTGATTTCGGCCTTACACAAATCGGTACGCGGCTCGGACCCCGATGCGTCACTCTATTATCTCGCGCGCATGCTGGATGCCGGTGAAGATCCGCTGTTTCTGGCGCGACGGGTCGTGCGCATGGCGGTCGAGGATATTGGTCTCGCCGATCCTCAAGCGCTGGTGATCGCCAATGCGGCGAAAGACACGTATGATTTTCTCGGCCACCCCGAGGGCGAACTTGCGATCGCGCAGGCGGTCATTTATCTGGCCACCGCGCCGAAATCCAACGCCGCCTACAAGGCATTTGGGGCTGCGATGCGGGCGGCGAAAGAAGGCGGCTCGTTGCTGCCGCCCAAGCACATTCTCAATTCGCCAACCAAGCTGATGAAATCGGAAGGCTATGGCGGCGGCTACGAATATGACCACGACACCCCGGAGGCATTTTCGGGACAAGACTACTTTCCCGAAGCACTCGGCCGCCAGACGTTCTACGATCCGCCGGATCGCGGCTTCGAGCGCGAGATTCGCAAACGGCTCGACTATTGGGCGAAATTGAGAAAAGACAAATCGTCATGAGCCGCCGAGTCAGAAAACCACTCGCGAAAAAGTCCGAACGCGAGGATAAGCGCGGACGCTTCGACAAGCGAGGCAAGAATTCTTCAGTCAAGCGCTCGACGGACAAACGCGGCGATAAGCCATCGTTTGGAAAACGTGACGACGAGCGACGTCCATCCGCGAAATTTCAGCCGCGCGCCGCAAAGCCGATGCGTGCGCCGCCACCGGACCCCATCCGCGAGGAAAAACCCGCGCGGCCCCCTTTGCCGACGAAGGTGCAAACGGTCGTCGTAACTCCCGACGAAAACAATATGCGCGTCGATCGTTTTCTGGAGCATCGTTTTCCGGGACTGTCGTTTTCGCATATCCAGCGTATTGTCCGCAAAGGCGAGTTGCGGGTGAACGGCAAGCGTGCCGACAGCAAGGATCGACTCGAAGAAGGCGCGAGCGTCCGCATTCCGCCGCTGCAACTCGACGCTCCAAAAGGCGGCGGCGAGTTGTCGGAAGCAGCAAGCAAAACGCGCGAGGCGTTGCGCGATATGATCCTGTTTGAGGACGCCGACATTATGGTGCTGAACAAGCCGGCCGGCCTCGCCGTGCAGGGCGGCTCGGGTCTCAGCAAGCATGTCGATCAGATGCTCGAGACGATGCGCGACTCCAAAGGTCAGCGCCCGCGTCTGGTGCATCGGCTTGATCGCGAAACATCAGGCTGTCTGCTGATCGCGAAAACGCGGTTTGCCGCATCGGCATTGACCGGATCGTTCCGTCATCGCTCCGCACGCAAGATTTACTGGGCGCTGGTCGCCGGCGTGCCGAAACCCAAGCAGGGCCGCATCTCGACATATCTCGCCAAAGACGAGAGCGAAGAAGATTCGATCATGCGTGTTGCCGCTCACGGCGATGAGGGCGCGGCGCATGCGGTGACCTATTACGCTGTGGTGGAGGCCTCCGCGCAGAAACTCGCATGGGTATCGCTGAAGCCCGTCACTGGACGCACCCATCAATTGCGTGCCCACATGGCGCATATCGATCACGCCATCGTCGGCGATCCGAAATATTTCAACAAGGAAAACTGGGAACTTCCCGGCGGCATCCAGAAGCGCCTCCACCTGTTGGCGCGGCGCATTGTCATTCCGCATCCACGGGGAGGGTTCATCGATGTGACGGCACCGCTGCCGCCGCACATGCTGCAATCGTGGAACCTGCTTGGACTTGAGTCGGATCGTTTCGATCCCATCGAGAACGCCCCGGAGGATTAGTCACGCTTGCGTGACTCGCTTGTGCTTGCGCTGCACCGCTACAATCTGACTGTCATGCGAAAATTTCCGATCTTGCTGGCGGTCCTTGTTGCGCTCGTCACCGTTCAAGCCGCAACGGCTCAGATCCCGCCTGCGCCCGGAGCGTCGCCTGTGATTCCGTTTCCGACCGCTCCGCCGCCACCGCCTCCGCCGCCGATCACGGTGCCGCAGGTGCCTCAGATGAATTCGCCGCCGAAATTCGAATTGCAGAACACGACGCCTAGTCTCGTCGAACAGGATGGACCGCCGGAACCGATCTACAAGCCTGAGCGCCGCCGGTCTTTCAGCAATCGCGTGCAGCGCTGTCTCGATGAAGGCGCCGCCATGGGCCTCGGCCCGAACGAGCGCGCGGCTTACTCTCGCAGTTGCGCCACGCGATAGACCTTCAGTTTTTTAACTGCGACAGAAACATCCGCAACGAATCGTGCGTGCTTTCCACGTCATAGATCAGCCAGCCGTCCGACCTCTTGACGACGATGAAGTTCAGCGAGACCGGCTTGCCGTCATTTGTGAAGGAGGCCTCCACATAGGTGCGGTCGAATTGTCTGAGCGTGACGGCAATGTTGACCGGCCCCAGTTTCCATGACGGGCTTTGTACGAAAAAATCGTAGGGTGGCGGCCGGATCGCAGTCCAGACCGCCTGCAACCCGTCATCGAAAAAGTTTCGTACGGTGTCTTCGTCGCGAGGCAGGCCTTGGGAAAATCCATCTGCGCCGGATCCGTAATAGGCATAGACATTGCGAACGACGGATTCGGGCGTTTGAAATCCGGCAATCGCATGAGAAAGCGGGGTGCACAGCATTCCGATCAATGCGATAAACGTCGAGCGTACAGAATTGGCCACGTCATTTCCTTGCTGCGCTCTGCCGATCTTGCCATATAAATGGCGCTGACGGCCATGATGAAATTCCGACGGTATTGAAAGAAGCGCGATGCGTGAACTGTTCGACGAGCTAGCAGGGAAATCGCCGCTCGATCCGCGCGAGGCGTCGCGGAAATCCTCGCGAACGCCGCTGCGCAATCGTTTCTACAAGCTCGCATCTGCCATCGAGGCCGAGGGCGGATTTGCCGTTGCGCTGGACGGCAAGCCAATTCGCACGCCGGGGAAAAACGCACTGGTCGCACCGAACAGCGCGCTCGCCGAAGCGATGGCAGCGGAATGGAACGCGCAAGGCGAGATGATCGACCCGATGTCGATGCCGCTGACACGTTTGGCGAACAGCGCCATCGATGGGGTTGCTGCGAATACGCAAGCCGTCGCCGACGACATCGCAAACTATTTCGGCTCGGATCTTCTTTTCTATCGCGCAAGCTTTCCGGCGGAGTTGATCGCGCGGCAGGCGCAGCATTGGGACCCGGTGCTGCGTTGGGCTGCCGACGATCTCGGTGCACATTTCATCCTCACCGAGGGCGTTTTGCATGTGGCGCAGCCTGAGCAGGCGATTGCGGCGGCGCGGGCGAAATTGCCGAACGACTCCTGGCCTGTGGCCGCGCTTCATGTCGCCACCACCATCACCGGCTCGGCGTTGCTTGCGCTGGCGCTGAAAGAGGGCGTCCTCGACAAGTCGCAGGTCTGGGCGGCGGCCCATGTCGATGAGGACTGGAATGCGGAGAAATGGGGGTCGGACGGAGAGGTCGAGTTGCGCCGCGCGGCTCGCCTGCGTGATTTTGAGGCAGCGGCCTTAATGCTAAAGGCGCTGTCCTAGAGGTTTAAGTTAACGAGAGGTTTACGACGCGGGCGGTAGCTTCCCCCGATGTCAATTGCGATCAATCCCATTTTTCCGGTTATCGGCGCGCAGGGCGTGGCGGCAGGCGTGGTGCTGCAGCCCGGCACCGTGATCGATGCCACCGTGTTGAAGGTGCTCGACGCCAATCTGGTTCGCATCGCGATTGCGAATCTTTCAATCGATGTTTTGTCCGAAGTTCCGCTCAAGCCCGGACAGGCGTTGCAGCTTGCGGTGTTGCAAACCGAGCAGGGCGTGAAGCTCGCCATTGTGCCGCAGACAGGCGATGGCGACGGCGCTCCGGCTTTGTCTCCAGGTACAGGTTCGCCGTCACCAGCTGTCGCGCCCGCGCTCGATGAAGCATCGAGCGCACCGCAATCCGCCAACAACGTCGCACCGAATATCGCTGCACCCAAAATTGCACCGACTGACGCGCCCGTCGATCCGCGCGCCGCGCGTCCGTTGACAAATATAGAAGCGCTGGTTGTGTCCGCTGTCGCGCAATCGGCGGCCGCCAAGCAGACCAGTCTGTCGCCATTGTTCGCGAACCTGAATGTCGCGGCGACATTGCAGTCGCTGCCGCCTGCGCTGCAGGAAGCGGCGGCGAAACTGCTCGCTGTTCGTCCCGAGCTGAACACAGCCTTGACGGGCGGCGACGTCAAGGCGGCTTTCGAGAAGTCGGGATTGTTTCTCGAACAGGCGCTGGCGGCGAAAGCTACGACAACGCCCTCGACGCCACAGGCTGCGTCAACAGCGGGCGACCCAGCGGAGACACCCGATCTCAAGGCGGCGTTGATCGTATTCCGGCAGACGGTCGCGTCCTGGCTTGGCAACGCGGCGCAGCCAAGTCAAAGCGCATTGCCATCTCCCGAAATACCCACGCAACCGTCAGCGCAACAGTCGGCATCGGCACAAAAACCCGCTTCGACGGCCGAAGCATCGTTACAGAATTTGGCCGGCGCAGCGGTACCCGGCACAGCGCAGCAGTCCGGCCCAACCGCATCGCCATCGATTGTGCCGCAGCAGTCATCGGGAATTCAATATGACGAAATTCTGCTCCCGCAGGCCTCGATAACGGTCGCCGACGAACACAGCGGGATCGACCCCAAAATTCAGATCTATGCGCCATCCGATCAGCTGCCAACCGCAACAGCGCGCGCGACTGCAGCGAACACCGGCCTGGCGTCGCTGCAGGAAGTGCTGCAGGCGTTTCCGAAAGGCGTCCGTGATGCGGTAGCAATGCTACTTGATACGGAGACCAACGCACCGCACGGCGCTTTTAATGCTTCATTTGGCGCAAAGCCCGCAAGCTTTGCATCCGATGCAACCGACGTTCCTCCGCCGCCATTTCGAGGTGCCGCACCGTCGGCGCAGCCGGTTGCTGCACCTTCGCTTGCGCCTGACGCCGAACCTGTCGCCGTCGCGCGGCATCTCGTTGACGACGCCGATGCGGCCATCGCGCGCCAGACATTATTGCAGGTGGCATCCTTGCCGGATCGTGCAGACGTACAAGGCCTGCGTCCCGACGCAAACGTGCCACGCTGGAATTTCGAAATACCGTTTGCCACTCCTCAAGGAACAGCCGTCGCCCAATTCGAGATTTCGCGCGATAGCGGCAGCATCAGCGTCGATCCATCGAAAAAAGTCTGGCGCGCCAGATTTTCGCTCAATGTTGAGCCGACCGGACCGGTGCATGCACTGGTGACATTGAGCGGCGACCGCGCGTCGGTGCGGATGTGGGCGGAACGCCCGTCAACCGCGGCGCAACTGCGCGCCAACGCGCCGCAACTCACGCATGCATTGCGCGAGGCGGCGTTGGAGCCGGGCGACATCGTGATCGGGGACGGCGTGCCGCCGCAGCCCACGCAACCCTCCGCCGGACATTTTCTGGATCGCGCACTATGAGCATCGACGTCAAAAATAGGCTCGCGGTCGCGCTGCATTATGACAAGAAGGGTGCACCGCGCGTTGTCGCGAAGGGCAAGGGGACGCTCGGCGAGAAGATCGTCGAGATTGCCAAGCAGCACGACATTCCCATTCAGGAGAATGAAGTGCTGGCGGGCGCGCTGTCCAACGTCGAGCTCGGCGATGAGATTCCGGCCGACCTCTACAAGGCTGTTGCCGAAGTGCTGATTTTCGTGATGCGGCTGTCGGGCCGGTTGCGC
>JAPLPA010000047.1 GCA_026400415.1 Afipia sp.
GATTGATGTCTGCGGAGCCGGTGGTCGATAGTTCAGCGATGAGTGCGGTCTGATCGTGTTGTCGTGCTTGCGCCATTGCTCGATGACGACGGTGGCTTCCTTCAGGCTGTAGAAGATCTCGCCATTGAGGAGTTCATCGCGCAGTTCTGCTGCGATATCCCGGCTTCCCGGCACGCCACCGGCGGCGACTTACCCTGCGACAGCAGTACTTCGATCTGACGGAGCACCACCACAATCTGCTCTGCGCTGAACCTCTTCTTCGGCATCACCAAGGCTCCTTTCCAAGACATTCTCTCACAATGTCTGGTTCAAAAAAGCCCGGTCAGGTCAAATCAATCTCAGCAATGATCGAGTTGACTGCTCGCTTCTCGCGCTTGTCGACGGTCAGGGAGAATACATCGGGCCGGCTATAGTGTCCCACTGGGTCGAAATCATAGAGAGCCCGAGATATATCGGCGAGATTGATCTCGGCCGATATGACGCCCTCTTGATTCCAAAGCGGTCCAGCCAAAACCTTACCCAGTGGATCAACGATGCAGCTTCCGCCTGGCGACACGATGGCGTTGGGATCGGATGGCAAATCAGACGGATAATCGTCGGGATAATCACTGCGTTGGCAAAACTGGTTGCTTGAAAGCACAAAACATCGTCCTTCAAGAGCAATATGCTGCATGGACGAGCACCAGGTCGGCCGACCGTCGGCAGTCGGTGCACAATAAACCTGAATCCTTTGAGCATACATTGCTGCGCGCATCATCGGCATGTAGTTTTCCCAGCAAATCACAGAACCCAGTTTGCCAATCTCCGTATCGTAAACAGGTAAGGTTGATCCGTCTCCAAAACCCCACACGAGACGCTCCGAACCAGTAGGCATGAGTTTTCGGTGCTTACCAAGAAAACGTCCATCGGGCGCAAATGTGAGTACGGTGCAATACAGCGTGCCTCCATCCCGTTCGATCACACCCATTACCAAGAACGTCTTGTTTTGCTTTGCGATCGATCCAAGCATGTCGACAGCAGGTCCTGGGACTTCAATAGATGAAGCATGGTAGCGACGGAATAAATCTCGTCCTTCTGCCGTCCGAGCTCCAATCGTTGCACCAAAGCTTGAGCCGCGTGGATAGGCGGATATAAAAGCCTCTGGAAACAAAACCAATTTCGCGCCTGTGCGCGTGGCATCCGCCGCAAAGTCCTTGGTTTTCTCAAGCGTCTTCTTCAGATCAAACGCGACCGGCGCGGCCTGAACGCACGCAGCGATATACTTAGCTTCTATTGGCCCATCCAACTGCGCTTGGGTCATTGTTCTTGCCCCGATCATGTAGGTGTCGTTAGCTCTTAGTGAAGTTGAATCATCGGCGACGCGACTTTGCCGTTGCAAGCTCTTGATCATTTTTTAGCGTCGCTAGAATTGCGCGTTCGCTGGTCTGAGTGTGCAACCGAAGCGCGGCCCTCAATGTAGCGGCGCTACGACTCTCAAGTGCTTTAACAATCGAAGCGTGCTCTCGCTGACGATCGGTCGCAGCCTTCTTGTCAAATCCCCGCTTGATCAAATAGGTCACAATCTGAACTTGAATTTGCAGTTGCGCGTAAAAACGGTCGAGAAAAGGATTATTTGCCGCGGCGATAATACGCGAATGGAAGTCAACGTTTGCTCGGACAAACTCGTGCCTGGTATTCGACCGGCTAAGCTCTTGCAGGCATTTTCTGATTTCTTGAATGTCCCTTCCGGTGGCATTTCGGACCACGTACTCGGAGGCAAAGTCTTCAAGCGCGCGGCGCATTGCAAAAAGCTGCTTGGTTTGCGTACGGCCTAACCGGTTGACCATCGTCCCACTACGGCCGGCGACAGTTAAAAGACCTTCAGTTTGCAAGCGAGTAATCGCTTCTTTAACTGGAGTTCGGCCGAGGTCAAGGCGCATTGCCAATAGGTTGACAGAGCTACGCTCTCCTGGACGCAATTCGCTATTGAGAACCAAGTCGAGAATTCCGTCGTAAGCAAGATCTGCCGCCGACAGCTCTTTTTCCGTATCTGGCGTCCGTTTTAACATTGCTTAACCGTTTCTCTTGAGAACCGTGATCCCAAACATGACACAGCACACATGTTTTGAAATCGGCCCAGTCTACGGCAACCGCAATTACGTGCAATGCGGAAGGAACAACTATTGCACCGCAGATGCGATAGCAGTTCCCACGTCTGACGTGCGGGCCTTTCCTCCAAGGTCCGGATTGTGCGGTCCATCTCCGAGAACCATTTCAATCGCGCGGACTACAGCAGCACCTGCTTCGATATGACCACGATCCCTTCTGGCATGACTTCTTTTCCAATGCCGTCACCAGCAATGACCGCAATACGATGCTTCGACATCAGGCAGCCTTCGTCAAACTTGCGGAACGGCGCTGCTCGTAAGCTTGCAGATGCGTGTAGATAAATCGATGCATCGACGAATCAACGCCGTGTTGCTTGGCCTTCTCCAGCATGAACCCGAGAATGTGGTCTGCCTCAACCGGCCCATTCCGCTCGATGTCTCTCAACATTGAGGCCGTATACTGGGATGTTTTGTCTTTAAAGAGCGCCCGATATTCCGACAGAAATTCTTCCGACGGGCGGTACCCTTCACCGGCTGCAATTGCCGCGTTGCGTTCAAGTAACTCAATCATCAACGCCGTTCCAGCATCGGTGCGAGCGATGTCGCCGACGCTTGCTCGCATGGTGCAAGTCATTCCGGCCACCGTGGAAAGGTGCACAACCTTTTCCCACATCGTTTGCATGATGTTCGGTACAGTCTTTGCGACGACAGATGTCTTATCGAAAGCCGCCTTAAGCGTTCCGACCCGCACACTCATTTCGCCACTTTGTTCGCCAAAGGTAACGAAGCGCCAATCGTTGAGATGCTTGATGACTCCGTCAGGTGTCATCATCACAGCGATTTTCGCCACGCCTCCCAGAACTCGATCTGCACCAAACGATTCATTCAGCTTCTTGATGTGCGCCACACCGTTGAGAAGCGGCAAAATAGAAGTGCCCGGACCGACGAACGGCGCAATCGTTTTGATTGCATCCGCCAGATCGTAGGCTTTGCACGTTAGAATGACGAAATCATACGGGCCCTTCGCTTCTCGGACAGTTACCGCCTTGACCTGCAACGTCGCATTACGAAATTTGCTCTCAATCCTAAGATTGTCGGCAATGAGCTGCTTCTGTCGCTTTTCTCGGACTAGAAATTCTACGTCCGTTCCGGCCTCGACAAGGCGACCACCAAAATAGCCGCCTATCCCACCAGCCCCAAGGCAAAGGATACGCATAGCAAACTCCGTGCAACTGTGAGATTCAACGTCGTCCCAAGACAAGCGAATTACCATGTCAAACAAACATGGCAATTATCGCTCACTTGCTTAGATCAACGCCCTTTGTTTCACCCGCTGCAATAGCGCCCACAACGAACAAGACCGCAGCACCGGAGCAAAAGACGGCGAGCGAAAATGGAATGTTCGATGTCTGTCCGCTCACGAGCGAGACAAACGTAGGCATCATTCCGCCGATCGCAAATCCAATGTTCCAAGATAGTCCCGTGCCACTCGCACGTAGCGCCGTCGGGAATCGTTCGTTGAGGAAAATTGGAACCGGAGCCAGCACCGCGTTCCCGAAAAACGCTATAGCGAAGGCATATAGTGTAATAGTCCGGACATCCGTTGTTTCTGCCATGTGCAAATACAGCCAGGGCAAGGCCACAATAGCTGGCACGCCGATCAGCAGAAACGTTGCACGTCTTCCTATGACGTCGCTGAGGAAGCCGATGAAAGGTCCGGTTACCGTGGCAACGAGCGCAGCGCCGATCAGAATCATCGACGCGTCAGAGTTCGAGATCTTATTGATGAGCCTCAAGAACGCCGGGAGATAACCCGAGGTCACGTAATAAGCTGACCCCGCGCCCGCCGTCACCAAGAGATTGACCAACAGAGTTTTCCGTGTCGGGCCGGAGAAAAGCTCGGACAATGGAGATTTCGCCGTCGAGGCAGAAGCCGCGCGTTTCGCTTGCGCCGCTGCCCAGACGGGCGATTCCTCAAGATATTTGAAGATAAAAATGCCGAGAACCGAGCTTAGAATTCCCGAGAAGAACATCACGCGCCAGCCCCAGACTTCAAAGTCTGCGCCGGGATATATTGTTGATGCGACCCAAAGCGCAAGCGAAGCCAACAAAGCGCCGATACCCGCACCACCGCCGCCGACCAAACCGGAGACCGTGCCGCGCCATTTCGGCGAAACCGATTCTGTTCCGATTGTGTGAGTCGTAGCGACGACGCCACCGACAAAGACACCCTGCACAAGTCGCAAGATCAAGAAAAGAATGGGCGCTATCGCACCTGCCTGTGCCAACGTCGGCAGAAGACCGAAGCACGCCGTTGCTATGCCGACTCCGGAGACGGCGACCAACATCGCATTCTTGCGACCAAAGCGGTCTGCATAATTTCCAAAAATTGCGGACCCAACAGGACGCATCAACAGCGTCACCGTGAAAGAAGCATAGACAGCGGCAAGTGAAAGCGTTGGATAATCTGACGGAAAGAACAGCTTTCCTATCGTGGGCGCAACATACAGTAGAATAAATAGGTCAAAGAGATCCAGCGACCATCCAAAACAAGAGGCAAACACGGCCGCTAACCGCTGCCCGTCCGAAATCTTCGTTTCCCTAACCGTCGTAGCCATCGCCCTCTCCCCAAAATGAGTAGACAAAAGCTAAGCGTGCGCTATCTTAAATGTCAAACTAATATGTCAGTTTACCATGCTTGTTGCAGGGCATCATGCGTAGTTTTCAATCGGTGGACTGCCTATGAATGAGAAAAAAAACTCCGTGGGGCACGATCAGCCAAGAATTGGCGAGATACGTCCGCATAAATTGGTGCGGCACATTCCTTTGAAACCGCACGAGTACACGCAACGCATCACGCGCAAGGAGGACGTTTTTATTCTGAGCCACGTCGGAATCCCGCGCGCCGATCCGGAGACTTGGTGGCTCGAAATCTGTGGACAGGTAGAACGTCCGCAACGATTTGGCTTTAACGATCTCGTTAAGCTTCCCAAGCGCGAAGTTACGGCGCTACATGAATGTGCGGGGTTTCCGACGAACCCACGTATTGCTACACGCCGTTATGCAAATGTCGTTTGGGGCGGGATCGATTTAGCGACGCTGCTTTCGGAAATTGGCGTGCGCCCTGAAGCAAAATTTGTTTGGTCATATGGCTGCGATTACGGGCAGTTCGCCGACGTGACAGCAGAGGTCTATCGCAAAGATATGCCGATTGAGCGACTACACCGCGGCGATGTTCTATTGGCCTATGAAATCAACGGCGAACCTTTGACTCAAGAACTTGGATCCCCTTTGCGCCTGATCATTCCGGGCTACTACGGAACCAATGCCGTTAAATGGCTCTATCGAATTGAATTAGCTGGCGAGCGGCCCTCCGGACTTTATACAACTACATACTACAACGACATCGAGTTGAATCCGGATGGCTCTACCTCAGCTCATCCGGTTTGGGAGATCGCGCCCGAGTCAGTAATCGTAAGTCCGGCAGATCAACAATCGTTGTCTTTAGACGATTTTGAGATTTGGGGGTGGGCTTGGGCTGAGGCTGGCGTCGAGCATGTGGAGGTCAGCGTAGATGGCGGAAAAAGCTGGACGTCAGCAGCGCTTGAAGATGGCGATCGTTGGGCTTGGAGACGCTTTTCGTGTAACTGGAAACCCACGCAACCGGCTACCTATGCGTTGATGTCGCGTGCCACTGACGTGAAGGGGCAAACGCAACCCTTATCTGATAGGCGAAATAGCGTATATCAGTTGAGCGTCGCTGTAGTTTGATTGACGACCCGGGCGACTTTTTGACATTCGACGCCTAATTCTGGCGATCACGTAACTGCCAAGGACACTCGGTTTCCCTTGCTGAGTAAGTTTTTAGTGCTTTATTGCCACCGATGCTAAACTGTTAATGAAAGAATGGCCACCTAGCCGGTCACCTACGTTCAAGAGACGAACCAACATGATGTAAGTTGTCTGACTGATAAGCTTTTGCGTAAAACCTATACAGTTGCCGTACCATTCTTTCCGGTTGCATCTGCGATTCAGCACGATAGAATCATGACTGTATTTAATCGCGACCGAGATGATGGCAGGCAAGCAGGCAAAAATTCTATCAGCTGACGAATTTTCTGACCTCCTGTTCTTCGCCGAAAAGTCCCGCCACCCAAACCGCAATCGAGCCATCGTGCTGCTGTCAGTGAAAGCTGGCCTGCGTGCGGCTGAGATCGCAAAGCTGACCTGGGAAATGGTAATTGATGCGAGCGGTCATATAAATTCGCAAATCGAACTGCGCGACCATGCTGCGAAGATGGGAAGTGGTCGCAAAATACCGGTACACGCCGATCTGCGTGACGCCCTTGCTGCACTCTTGCCTCAAAAGCCAGAAGGCAATGTCATCTTGTCTGAGCGCGGTGGCGCAGTTGCACCGCTAAGCATTGTCATCTGGTTCGGTCGCGCATATCAAGCACTCGGTCTCGACGGTTGCTCGTCGCATTCAGGACGACGCACCTTCATTACTCGCGCGGCGCGATTGGTTCATAAAGCCGGTGGCTCTCTACGTGACGTTCAACTTCTAGCCGGTCACAGGTCGATTCAAACAACCCAGCGATACATCGACGGCGACTCTGATGCGCAGCGGAGGCTGATATCTCTGATCTAAAGACCAAGAAATCTCAGAGGTCTTTAATTTCTCCGCGAACTGCCTCTTCCTCTAAAAACTCTTCAATCGATTTCACGGTCAGGCTCTTTACCGACGTTTGCGAAATTGCAGCCTCGCCAGATTTCCTGGAAATCATACATGCTTCTTCGCACGAGGCAGGGTTGCAGAAAGCAATCTTCACCAACAACACCTCGCTGATCTTTGACTGGCTAATGACGGCCTTTAGTTTTCAGGGGATCTCGGACCGCGTCGCCCAGGGATATATTGATCGAAACGGCAACGCATCATGGGCATCGATTGCGAGCGGATTGGCGCGTTTACCGCCCTGCCCGTTGTTGAAGAACTTTTGGTCGTACGATGGTTGTCGCTACGACAAGCTGAGCAGCTGTTGTTCCGAGCCAGAGCATAGTGCGGGTTGTTGCGTTCCCACTCACCGACTCCGAAACGGTCGCCTTAACCAGATGGCCTATAGCTTGTTCTTCTTTATGCGGGACATTGCTCGAAATGATTTCGTGGGTTGGGTCGACAATCAAATTGCCGACGCCCGAAAAACGCACCCACAATCTCGTGTCTTCCACGAAGCATTGGTCGAACCCATGAAAGGCATTTATGGCGTTTCTGACAAAATCCTGACAATGGCGCTTTCAACGATGTTGCTCTCTTCCGACCGACCCGGTTGGTTTGATCTCGGCGCACAGACGGCTGTGATCGATAGTTTGGTTCACAATTTTATGCATCGTACCGGGACGCTACGAAGATTCGACGCCAATCATGCATATGGTCCGGCATGCTACGGACCGGGCAAATGCGCTGACATCATCGGGCTGATTTCTGCACAGATCGACGCTCGCAAATTTAATCGCCGCTTCCCCAGTCGATTTACGCGATTTATCCAACACGGGATTTGGCGGCATTGCGCAGCAGACGCTTTAGATACCTGCAACGGCCATCAAATAGACGACCGCAAAAGCTGCCAAAACCGAGGTTGCTGCGTGTTTGCGGGGTGCTCGAAAATTGCGCTAAAACCGTCGTGATTTCAGTATATTACGATGTAAATTAGCGTATTTATTCGCTTGAGGCGAATATAGATCTCTGCTATATTCGCCTTGTAGGCTATTCGATCTAAAAACTTTGCAATTCTACAGCAGGAATACTTCCATGCAAAAGTAATAGTTGTCTAGCTTATAACATCACTCACTTAACCAGCATCAAAAGGCTCCCATCGCGCGGGGCCTTTTTGCATTTCAAGGAGAGGCGTAATGACCAAGCAAACCAAACCTAAAACTCCGACAGCCAAGAGGTCTGGCCGTGCCACCAAGATCAAGCCGGTCGTAAAGCCGCGATCCAAGGCTGCTGCCAACAAGCACGCCACCAAAAAGTCCGCTCCTGCCGAACCGGGTTCCGGAACGTTCCTCTACGTTTTCGGCATCGGCGACGGCGGCAAGCCAAGAGGAGCAAGGTTTCCGGAAGCGCAGTCCGCGCAAATTTCAGGTGCCGTCGGTGAGCTAAAGCTAGCGATGTGCACCGATACGTCGGCTCGACTGACCGAGCTCGGCATGAAGCTGCCGTTGGGACGGGTTTACGCCCGCGGCAAAGCGTTCATTCCGTTTATTCAGAAAGAACTCTTTGAGCAGTTAAGAGATGCTCAGTACGGACCAATCTCGGCCCCAGCAGGCCAAGAGATCGCTAAGGAGGACGTCTTTCTTCCAGATGGTCCAACCACGTGGGACGAGGTGGTGGTTGGCAGTGAAGTTATCGGCCACGAAACTCTTGACGATGGGTGGTGGGAAGCCGTCGTGGTCGAACGTGAGGACGATATTCTAACTTTGAGATGGACTGACTACCCGCACGAAGGCTTGGCCAAACGCCACATTACCAGCATTGCCCTACGCCATCCGGGTCCTATCAAGAGCCCATATCGATAAGGCTTCAGTTCAGTCAGCTCAGCGAGACCAAGGCCAGCGGTAGGCACCGCTGGCCTTATTGATTCCAACATATCCCAACAGGAGAACCACCATGTCCGCAACCACGGATCGAATTCGCATGCTCAACGACGAACTACGACGACATCTTCTTGGTGGAGGAGCAGTTATGACGCCGGGTATTGCAGCCCTTGTCCGGGATCAGCGCCTATGAGACAGATTTAGTGGCTTGAGGAACGGAGGATTTCTGGCTCATCGTAACCATTGAGGAGTGGAGATGAGACAGAAATCCGTATCCCCTGAATCGCCGTCTGAGCGGATTGTGAAGAACATCCGCCGGGCAACCCGCAAGCGCCATTCGCCCGAAGAGAAAATCCGGATTGTTCTGGATGGCCTGCGCGGCGAGTCCAGCATTGCGGAGTTGTGCCGCCGCGAAGGTATTGCCGAGAGCCTTTATTACTCATGGTCGAAGGAGTTCCTGGAAGCCGGCAAAAGGCGGCTAGTGGGAGATACGTCGCGGGCTGCGACCAGTGGCGAGGTCAAGGACCTGCGGCGTGAGGCACAGCAGCTCAAGGCGGTCGTTGCTGAACAGGCGCTGGAATTGCGCCTGCTCAAAAAAAGCATGATCGCGGATGGGGGAGACGAGGAATGAGATATCCCGCCTCCGAGAAGCTGGAGATCATCCGGCTGGTTGAGCAATCGCATTTGCCGGTGCGCCGGACGCTAGCGACGCTGGGTATCCAGCCGGCGAGATTTTACCGTTGGTATGATCGCCTGCAGACCGGCGGACCAGAAGCGCTGGCAGATAAGTCACCAAAGCCGAAGCGCGTCTGGAACCGAATCCCTGAAGGAATACGTGAACGGATCCTTCAGTTGGCGTTGGATGAGCCGGAGCTATCACCACGAGAACTGGCGACGCGATTTACCGATGCAGCAAACTATTTTGTGTCAGAGGCTTCGGTTTATCGGCTGCTCAAGGCGCATGATCTGATTACCAGTCCAGCCTACATCGTCATGAAAGCGGCCGACGAGTTCAAGGACAAGACGACAGCGCCTAACCAGCTCTGGCAGACGGACTTCACGTATCTGAAGGTGACCGGCTGGGGCTGGTTCTATCTCAGCACGGTCCTCGATGACTTCTCGCGCTACATCATCGCCTGGAAGCTGTGCACGACGATGAAGACGCAGGACGTAACCGACACGCTTGATCTGGCTCTCGCTGCCTCAGGCTGTGATCAGGCACGTATTGTCCATAAGCCGCGCCTGCTCAGCGACAACGGTTCAAGCTACGTCTCAACTGAGTTGGCCGACTGGCTGGATGCACAGAACATGGGACACGTTCGCGGCGCGCCCTATCATCCGCAGACACAGGGCAAGATCGAACGCTGGCATCAAACGCTTAAGAACCGCATCCTGCTGGAAAACTACTACCTGCCAGGCGACCTTGAAGCGAGCATCGACAGGTTCGTCGATCACTACAACCACCGGCGCTATCATGAGAGCTTAAGCAATCTAACGCCGGCCGACGTGTACTTCGGTCGTGGTCAAACAATCCTGCTGGAGAGAGAAAGGATCAAACGAAAAACAATCCAACATCGACGCTTGCTACACCAAAACAAAGCCGCATAAAATAAAACCAGATGAGCACGTACATCCTGTAGTTCATACCGCCATCTGTCTCAATTTATCTGACGACGGACA
>JAPLPA010000579.1 GCA_026400415.1 Afipia sp.
ATGCCTTCGAGCAACGCGCCGATGCCGCGCGCGCCTTCATAGGGAACGGGGTTATGCCCATCCAGCGTGAACGGCGTTTTTTCGTGCTCGGTGCCGATGCGGAATTCAGACTTCGTCTTCACGCCAGCTTCCAACCACGCGACGAGTTCGTCGCGCGACTGCAATGGCGTCATATCGATCTGGTCACGCGCCATCTTGAGTCCAGACTATTGCGCTGCTCACGCGCGGCAGGAGTGTGCGCCGGATGAGTGCATCCGTAAGCGCGGAAGGTGAATGAAGGATCATCGTGCGGTTGCAGCTTCTTTAGACACGACATCTTTGGACGACGCTTGCGCATTTCCGCCGCAACATCCAAGCCGGTCGAGCAGCCCCGTAAGCTTCACGGCGTCTGCGTCCGACAATTTCGAACCGATGTGACGTTCGATTGCGGCGGAGTATGAATTCCACATTTTTTTCTGCAGCTCGCGACCCGCGTCGGTAATTTCAACGAACAGCCCGCGCTTGTCCATCTTGCACTCGCGGCGAACCGCAAGACCTTCTTCAACCAAGCGGTCAATCAACCGTGAGGTAGAATACTGGGGCAGCAGCATCTGCTTCTCGAGCTCCACCGGACGCAACTCTCCGCTCGGCGCACGCGACAATTCGAGCAGAGCGTCGTACCAGGCCAATGGCGGAAAGCCTGCTTTTTTCAGATCTTGCTCGACGGCGTCGAGTACGCGGCTCTGAATTCGCATCAGGCGAATCCAGGCCTCTGTTGCCTCGGTTGATGGCTTGGGTTTCATGGTCCGGCTCACGATTTCAACTGCGAGTGTAGCGCACTAAATGCAGTTGCATCAATGTTGACTGTTTCATGCAGATGCATTTAATAGGCATGTATTTCCCTGCCAAGCTCCCTGAAAGGATAGCTCCCATGAAACTTTATTATTCTCCCGGCGCATGTTCGCTTTCGCCCCATATCGCTCTCAAGGAAGCCGGTTTGCCTTTTGATCTGGTCAAGGTCGACCTCAAGGCCAAGAAACTTGAAGACGGCAGCGATTATCTGGCCGTCAATCCCAAGGGTCAGGTACCTGCGCTCAGCATGGACAATGGACAGCTTCTGACGGAAGGTGCCGTGATCGTTCAGATGATCGCCGATAAAGCTCCGGCAAAAAACCTCGCTCCGGCCACCGGCAGTGACGATCGTTACAAGTTGCAGGAATGGCTGAACTTCATCGGCAGCGAAGTGCACAAGAGTTTCGGCCCGCTGTTTCAGCCTGTGCTGTCAGATGAGACCAAGCAATTCTTTAAAGACCGCCTGATGGGCAAGTTCAAATATATCGACGGCGCGCTGGCTGGTAAGGACTATCTCATGGGCAGTCATTTCACCGTACCAGACGCGTACCTGTTCACGATGCTGGCGTGGGCTGACCGGATGAAGATCGATCTGTCGGGATTCAAAAACCTGATGGCCTACAAGGCACGCGTTGCCGCGCGGCCAAATGTCAAAGCGGCGCTGGAAGCCGAGGGGCTGCTGAAGGCGGCATAAGTTTCAACATAGCGACAAACAAAAAGGCCGGATCGAAATCCG
>JAPLPA010000137.1 GCA_026400415.1 Afipia sp.
AATCCGCTGCGCGAAGCCGCATCCGCGCTCGGTCTGCCGAGGTCCTTGGTAATCCGTCGCATCGCCTATCGCGCCGCGCGTGCGGGTCTCGTCACAGGCGTGCTGCTGGCAACTGCGCGTGTCGCCGGTGAAACCGCGCCGCTTCTGTTCACCGCGCTGAGCAACCAGTTCTTCAGTCTGGACCTCACCAAGACGATGGCGAACCTGCCCGTCACCATCAACAATTTCGTGCAAAGTCCCTACGATTACTGGAAGCAACTCGCATGGAGCGGCGCGCTTCTCATCACCCTGACTGTATTGGCTCTTAACATCGGCGCCCGAGTCCTCGGTGCCGAGAGGACAAAGACATGAGTGAGTTGTCGGTCAACGTTGAACTGCCGCGCGGCCACATGCCGCCGATGGCTGGTGAGGCTGAGCCCCGCGCGAAAGTGACCGCGCGCGATCTCAATTTTTATTACGGTGACTTCCATGCGCTGAAGCACATTAACATCGCGCTCGGTGAAAACCGCGTCACGGCTTTCATCGGTCCGTCGGGCTGCGGCAAGTCTACGCTGCTGCGCATCTTCAATCGCATGTACGATCTTTATCCCGGCCAGAGGGCCGAGGGCCAATTGCTGCTCGATTCGACCAACATTTTGGATCCGAAGCTCGATCTTAATCTGCTGCGCGCGCGCGTCGGCATGGTGTTCCAGAAACCGACGCCATTTCCGATGACGATTTATGAGAACATCGCCTTCGGCATCAGACTCTATGAGAAGATTTCGAAATCCGAAATGGACGGTCGTGTCGAGGCGGCCTTGCGCGGCGGCGCGCTCTGGAATGAAGTGAAAGACAAGTTGAATGCCAGCGGATTGAGCCTATCTGGTGGACAGCAGCAGCGCTTGTGCATTGCCCGCACGGTCGCGGTCCGACCTGAAGTGATCCTGTTCGACGAGCCATGTTCGGCGCTTGATCCGATCTCGACCGCGAAGGTCGAAGAACTGATTACCGAACTGAAAGAAAACTACACCATCGCCATCGTGACGCATAACATGCAGCAGGCGGCGCGCGTCTCGGACAAGACCGCGTTCATGTATCTCGGCGAACTGGTCGAGTTCGACGAGACCACGAAAATTTTTACGTCGCCGAAAGACCGGCGCACGCAGGACTACATCACCGGCCGGTTCGGCTGAGGGAGAATTCATCATGGCAGCGGATCACACAGCCAAAGCGTTCGACGAAGATCTTCAGGAACTGACCCGCCTTGTTGCGGAGATGGGCGGCCTTGCGGAGCGCCAGATCGTCGATTCCGTCGATGCACTCATTCGTCGTGACATCGCGCTTGGCAAGCGCGTGTCTGCTGCCGATGCGGAGATCGACCGGTTGCAGCATGTCATCGAGGAGCGCGCGGTTCTCACCATTGCTCGGCGCCAGCCGATGGCAGTGGATCTGCGCGAGATCGTCGGCGCGATGCGGGTTGCGGCCGATCTCGAGCGTATCGGCGATTTGTCGAAGAACATCGGCAAGCGCGTCGCTCAGCTCGATAGCGACTTTCACCCGCTCAAGCTGATCCGCGGCCTCGAACACATGACTGATCTGGTGCAACATCAGGTCAAGGCCGTGCTCGATGCCTACGCGGCGCACGATCTGCCCGCCGCGATGGTGGTGTGGAAGGGCGACGAGGAAGTCGATGCGATCTGCACCTCGCTATTTCGTGAACTTCTGACCTATATGATGGAAGACCCGCGCAATATCGGCTTCTGTATTCATCTGATGTTCTGTGCCAAGAATATCGAGCGGATCGGCGATCACGCGACCAACATCGCCGAGACAGTGTTCTACATGATCGAAGGCCAGCAGATGCTCGACCCGCGTCCGAAGGGCGACATGACGACGTTTGCGACGGCGGTTTCGGGAAATTGATGTTGGCCCAATCGGGAGGGCGCATATGAGCGCGCGCATTCTGGTGGTTGAAGATGAAGAGGCGTTGACGACGCTGCTTCGCTACAATCTCGATGCCGAAGGCTACGACGTCGAGACCGTGATGCGCGGCGACGATGCCGACACGCGGCTGAAAGAACACGTGCCCGATCTGATCGTGCTCGACTGGATGCTACCGGGTCTGTCCGGGATTGAGCTATGCCGCCGCCTGCGCGCGCGGCCTGAGACAAAACAAGTGCCGATCATCATGCTCACTGCGCGCGGCGAGGAGAGCGAGCGTGTGCGCGGATTGGCGACCGGCGCGGACGATTACATCGTGAAGCCGTTTTCCGTGCCGGAATTATTGGCGCGGGTGAAGGGTCTGTTGCGGCGCGCGGCACCCGAGCGGCTTGCGACTGTTCTGAAGTTCGGCGACATCGAACTTGATCGCGATCGCCGCCGGGTTGCGCGTTCCGGACACGCCATCGATCTTGGGCCGACCGAATATCGTCTGCTGGAATTTTTTCTCGAACATCCGGGCCGCGTCTTCACGCGCGAGCAA
>JAPLPA010000499.1 GCA_026400415.1 Afipia sp.
CGCCCGCCATCCACGCCAGGGTATCTTCCTGAGTAGTGATTAAGGGTCCTTCCAGCATCCGAAATATCGGCTCGATGTTCAGCTTGGCCGAGAACTCAGTGTCTGCAAGCAAGACCGAGGCATGAAGCTCCTCCCAACGCGGTGTGCGGCTATTCAGCATCAGGGTGCCGATCTCCTGCCGCGATGCCTTGCGAGTCGTGCCGCCCGAGCGGATGAACGCCTCGTCCAGCCCCTTGCCCCGCAGATGCACCGGCTTCACAGCCGACTCCGGCACATGCACAAACAGCAGCCGGACGGATTCATAATCCTCGACGGCGTGATCCAGTGCCAAAAGCGGCTCAAGGCCTGATCGACCGAGATTCGCCAGTTGGTTCATCGTGGTTTCGACCGCTTTCTCGTCCACTCCCACCGCGGTGCCGGTGTTGTCCACTCCGAAAACCAAATAGCCGCCACCGGGCTGGTTGGCCAAGGCCGACAGGTGTTCCGTCAGGCGTTTCTTGTCTGGCGACAGAGCCGCCTTCCAGTCCAACTCGTTCAGTTCGTGCTTTGGGGGCTCCAGACTTGCCCTCAACAACTCCAGCGCTTTTGTCATCCAAGTTTTCATCAGGGCGTTTTCAACTCAAATAAGAAATAGCTTTTCATGATCGACTTATGAATGGATTCCGCCGGCCACTCAAACAAGATTTCAGGTGTGTTCGCCGTGCTGCAAATGGGATGCGGGGGGCTCATGCCTCGACCTCCTCGGGTTCGAGTTCTTCCAATGGCTCGTCAGGGGTGTCGGTGGGCAAGTCGGGCAGCTTGGCGGCGGCTTCGCGCACGTCCAGCTTGCCCGTCACGAGGTCGGCGGTCAGGCGCGTGCGGTATTCCTGCATCAGCGCGATTTCTCGCTCGGTGCGGGCGATGGCGGTGGTGAGTGTTCGCGTTTTTGCAGCGATTGAATCAACGATTTCGCGCTGTTCCTCTAGCGGCGGAATGATGATTTGAATTTTGAAGAACTCTTCGGGATAGAGGCGCAAGCGCGATGCCCGAACACCAGTGGACCGTGAAAGATAGTTCGACTTGTATGGTGCAGTTCTGAGCAACAGGTCTGAATAGTCAGCCAAGAGGCGTTCAGGCGCCCGTTGCCGATAGACGGCGTACGCAGGGCTGATGATTCCTTCATGTTTGGAAACACCGAGTGCAGCCATCCAAGCCCACATCGTGTTAATCGCCAAATCACCGGGGCGGCAAATCTTGTGGCCAACATAGGACTCAGCTTTGAACATCGTTATGTTCTTCTCGCTTCGGGGAGTAACGCCCGTAATGTGAGATACGGATAGTTGCTCTTCGCGGCCTGTGGTCGAACGTTCTTCGATTTCTCGAAAGACATATTTAGCACGCAAGACATCCCAATGCTTAGGGATGTCGCCGAGCCAGAGGATGCCGGAGGGCTTGAGGGGAACATCAGGGTGGAGACCGCGCGTGACGGCGCGGTGGATGATGGCCTGCTTCTGCTCGTTCAGCAGCCCAATCAGCTTACGCTTGGCGCGGATGAAGCCATCGATCTTCCGGTTCGCGTGGTCCAGAAACCGCACGATGGCCGCTTGTTCGTCGTCGCTGGGAACGAGCACGGGAATCTGGCGCATTCCGGGAATGGACAGATCCCACTGGCCGACGCGCACGCCGTCCGAGGCCTGGCCAAAGTGCGCGACATACGGTTTGCTGCGAAGGAGACGCTGACCGAACGCGTGATTGGAGATTCGGAAGTCGAAGACGAAATACGCCGGGCTGACGATGCCATCGCAAGGCGCGATGCCCATCGACCCCTGCCACGCCTTCATCTTATTGATCACAAGATTGCCAGCGCGAGCGACCTTGTAGTTGGTCAGGTCATCGGGGATGACGTTGTGATTCTCGTCCGCATCGGTCATGGAGCGAACGAAGACGCCTTTCTCCCGTGCGACCGAAAGCAGCGGTAGGTCCGGGCGGTCCCGCTCGGCTCGCTTTGAGATGAGTGTGCGCAGATTCCGCACTTCCCATTTCGCCGGAACAGCACCGAGCCACTTTGAGCCCGACTCCTTGTATTCCGCATACGGCTTGAGTCCCTCGATCATGCCGTGGCTACTTTCAGCAATGTAAGTGGTCTCAATGATTGATTGACGATCCTTATCCCCCGTAACAACAACATCTCTATTGGAATGCACCGGCAATTTCATTGACTCAAGACCGTCGTACAAACTAGGCGGCTCGGCATTCTGTACCTTGGCTTTTATTTGAAACTTTGCTGAGGCAGAGGGCGCAATCGCGACTAAAGAAACAGCATCTTTGCCAATAACACTTTCGATCGGTTTACCAAAAAGCAAAAAGTCTGTAATGGAAAGTGGCTCGACATTTAAAAGTGATTGACGGCTTTCAACCTTTACTGCCTCGCGCAACTCCATCAGGAATCGTCCAAGCACATTCATGCCGATCAACTTTTGGGAATCTACGGGCATTGCGCCCCAATAATCATCCTTGCGCGATTCCTCCACAATAGGTCGCTCGCCCGTCTCTAACAATAACGCGCTAAAGATGTGCCAATTTTGCGCCAACTTCACTCGTAAACACCAACGCATAATCTTGGCACGTACATGATCCCAATCTGGCCGGGTCTGGGTTCGATATGGCTTGCTTTTCATTTTGGCAGTCATTGGGCTCTTTTGCTCAATGATTAACTTCTGCACATCTGGCAAGTTGGGAAAACGGCAAACCTGATAGAGCGCTTCAGAAGTAAGCATGTGAATATTGTTCACACACACCGGAAAGCCGCCCGCCATATTAGATAACCCACCGAATGCTTCTTTGGTCTTGAGAAAGACCACGCATTCGGCGCGGCTGTATGTGCGGGTTTGGGTATTTCCCATATTCCTAGAAGGGAATGTCATTGTTGTCTGGTTTTAAAAATTCATATATTAAGCGCTTTGTTTCTGTCTGCTTATTTGTGGTTCTTGGAAAGAGTGGATACCAAGGATGCCCAACCCAAAGTGCCAGTGGAGCGTTATTTGGACAGTTACGAAAAGTAACTACAAGAGAACCAAATCCTAATGTAACTAATGTGCTATGCCCCAAAGGACGCTGGGTGTCACTTAAATTAGAGCATCGTTGCCGAATACCTACCCCGGACTTTAGAAATTCTTGCTCCAACAAATTTTTCCTGTCTTCACTGGAAAATAAACTATTTTGACCAACATTCCCCGGCTTACGGAACGTTGGTGGATACCGCATTAAAGCCGCATATTCCTGCACGGCTTTGTCTGTTGGAATTTTTGTAGGCCATAATAAATCCGTTAAATGGGAATGAATCTTTCGATCCTCTAACTCTAAGCTCCGAAACCATTGGATTTTAATATTTTTGCAGACAGCAAGCTCGTCTAATTTAGTTTGAGCATAATGCCTGCCCCCACTATGAAACGCAATAACGACTATATATAAAATTGCATTCTGGGGCGCGCAGTCCCTAATCCATGTTTCAATATCCCTTCGAACACGATTGCCCGTAAACACGACGTCGTCAATGTAAACATAAGTTGAGTTCGTGCCTTCGCCTTCATTAATTCCGAAACCATATGTCTTTTGCAGAACCTGCTCGAAAAGCTCCAACATTGCATTTTGACTATTACCGCCTAATTGAATATTTAACAGCTTCGCTGAATTCCAAAATGAATGAGTATCTATGCCCGTTATATTTTCACAAATAACTACCTTCTCTAAGAATTCCACAACGTAATTTAAAGAAAAATAAGTTTTGTCAAGCACATAGTTCATCTCTTCAAGAATAGGTACCTGAACATCAGCTTGAAATTGCTTTACCCATCTATCAACATGGGCAGCATCAGGAATTTCAATTTCGCCAAGCCTATAATCCTTGATGGTGTCGGCGATCGACTCTAAAAATTCATCCCGGGTGCTCATAGTCATTTACCTCCTGTAATTTCAGTAAGCAGCCCTTCTGTCTCCTGCTCCAAAGCAAGGATGTCGGCGCTGATTTGTGCAAGAGTGCGCAACTGCGGCGGTTGATAGAAGTGGCGGGTAAAGCTGACTTCAAAACCTATCTTGATAGCGTTAGATTTAATCCAGGCATCCGGTGTGTAAGGCAGAACTTCACGTCGAATAAAGGCCTCTATGCCACCTTCTTCCAATAATGGAACCTGCTCGGAATCACGTAATTCAGAGTCGGTTTCATATTCAACAACCACAGATTTACCATCGACTAACGCATCGAATAAGCCATAAAGTGGATCTGATTTCATTTTGCCGGGCTTGTGTACCTTGGCAATGACGGCGGGCGCAGTCTCAACACGCCAACTCACAGCATTTAAAATAACTTTTAGGTCTGCAGCGGAAATTTTAATTTCTGCCTGTGCTAGCGCCGAATCAACGCAGACACAGAACTCGTTGTAATCCTCGAACACTTTGTCGCCAAGAATTGCGCGGAGTTTGGTCGCCACTTCTACCAATCGCCCGTCACGATCCCATGTCTTTGGATCCAACAACTTCTTTTTTTTCTTCTCCGATAATCCCTTCTTGGTACTAGCGCCCTCTTCGTCTTCAACTTCTTCTTCGTCGCTACCCCAGTCCTGCAATATTTTTTCAATTGCCTTTAGTGTCTTTTCAAATTTCGTAAATAGACTATCGCCAAACTCTTCATATAAGGCTGCACGCACATCGTCATCGCCAGAATTAAAGCGAAGATATTCAATGGCTTTCAAAGAAAATTGGCTGTGCAATCGCAAGGGCCGCTCGACGGGCACCTTCCAATATCCAAAAGCAGCATTCGGGAAAATCTTTGATTGGGGGGTTTCTTTAAAATCAAGAAATGCTTGACTAATTCGACTTATGTCTTCTGGAGAGAGCTCACAATTTTTTTTGCCAAGATTTTTCCGTAGCGGTTTAAACCACTGAGTTGCGTCTATTAACTGCACCTGGCCTTTACGTTGCGATGGCTTTCTATTTGATAAAATCCATATATAAGTCGCAATTCCTGTGTTATAAAAAAGATTGAGTGGCAATGCAACGATTGCTTCAAGCCAATCATTTTCTATTAACCAACGACGGA
>JAPLPA010000116.1 GCA_026400415.1 Afipia sp.
GTTTCCGGGGCGGTTGCTCCGTCGGCGCCGGGCACGAAGCACCCGATCTCTCCCGCGATGTCGTAATCAACGGCACATAAATATGTCATGACACAGAGTCATTCAAGCTTAACTTTTGAGAAAGTTGACTTGATCAGTCCAAACTGACCTGACCGGGGTTTCTTGGACCAGACATTGTGAGAGAATGTCTTGGAAAGGAGCATTGGTGATGCCGAAGAAGAGGTTCAGCGCAGAGCAGATTGTGGTGGTGCTCCGTCAGATCGAAGTGCTGCTGTCGCGAGTTAAGTCGGCATCCGCTAAATTAGATTGGTTTGCCCAAGCGCGCATTCCATAACGTGTCATTGGGCGAATCCACAATGTAGACGCCAGATAGAGAAGTCACTGTTGGCCCAGATAGAGATGTCACTCTCCACGGTTCCAGTTGGGGAGTATCGGGCCGATGACGGTGATGGCGATAAGCCAGCCGGACACATCTAAGCGTCGTACCGCCGATGGAACTTAAAAGGCCAAGCCACAGGTTCGCCAAAAAAATTATCAAAGGTGAGTTGACGAGCCGTTTTGCAGGCAATACTTTTGTAAGCATTAGGATTTTCGGCTCTGGTCCTTCATTGGGGCAAACTCGCCAGAGACCCGCCGCCCCCCATGTAAATGACATCGTTGGTTAGCCTTAGCGCACGGAACAATTCTGTGATCGCGAGCGGCTGTCCAACACTTGAACTGAAGCCGCGAGGCGTTCGGGCAAGGTCATGGCTGGGACGGCTGACTGCGACCGCCTAAGGTCAGGGCAGCGATTTCGCGCCATCGAGTTGTTCGTGCGCCTCCAATTGTAACATTGGAGCAAGCATGAGCACGCTAAGCAACTCAAGACCGATCGAGAAAGTCTCTCTCGATCTACTAAGGGACTACGATCGCGGCCTTCGCGTTCATCCCCGTCATCAGCGTCAAAAAATTACTAAACTTTTGAAGCGTTATGGGCAGGTGTGGCCAATTCTAGTCGCGCCTGACTACACCATCATCGACGGGCACGCTCTCCGTGATGGCTTAAGGGAAGCGGGCTTCGCGCAAGCCGACGTCCTTGTTGTGGCAGATCAATCACCAGCAGAGATCAACGCGTTGCGCCTTGCGATCAACCGCCTCCCCTCGGACTCTAGGTGGGACCACGACAGCCTGCGCGCCGACTTTGTCGAATTGCTGGAGCTTGGATTTGACCTGGACTTGACTGGGTTTGATGCAGCCGAAATCGACTTCACGCTCAATCTGGATATGCCGTCGGCAAACGCGGCAGACGACTTTGCAAAGATCCCGCAACGGCAAGAAAAAGCCGTTAGCCAACGCGGTGATATCTTTCAACTCGGACGGCACCGCATCGGGTGCGGAGATGCCCGCGACTACGATTTTTTGCATCTCGTGCGGATGGGCCGCCCAGCGCAAGTCGTTTTCATTGATCCGCCATTCAACGTCCCGATCAGCGGATTCGTCTCCGGCAAAGGACGACATCGGCATCGTAACTTTGTCGAAGGCGCTGGCGAAATGTCAGAGCAGGTGTTTTTCGATCTGCTGTGCGGTTCGCTCGATGTTTTGCGTAACTCGTGTGAGCCCTCAGCGTTGATCTTCGGCTGCATGGACGGGAGGCACATTCTTGAACTCACCGCAGCGGGAAAACTTTTAAATTTACCGCTGCTCAATATTTGCGTCTGGACCAAAACCAATGCCGGCATGGGCGGGCTGTATCGCAACCAACACGAGCTGATCGCGGTCTTCAAGGCCGGCACACTGCCGCACCAAAACAATGTTGAGTTGGGACGCTTCGGGCGCAATCGAAGCAACGTTTGGACGCACGCCGGCATGAGCGCGTTCGGCGCCGGGCGCGACAACCTGCTCGCGCTGCACCCGACGGTGAAACCTGTACCCCTCATTGCTGACGCGCTCCGCGATACTACCGGGCGCGGCGACGTCGTCCTCGATACGTTTTCAGGATCTGGCTCGACGCTGATTGCGGCTGAAGAAATCGGCCGGACATGTTTTGCCGTCGAACTAGATCCTCTGTACGTCGACGTCTCGATTCGACGCTGGCAGGCGACCACAGGCCATGATGCCGTCCACGTCGCGAGCGGTCGGCGCTTCGACGACATGACTCCAAGACTTCTTCGCGATGATGGAGACGGCCGTGTCGCAAGATGAAGACGACGGAGTTGGCTATCGACGGCCCCCGAAAAGCGGCCAGTTTAGGCCCGGTCAAAGCGGCAACCCAAAAGGGCGAAAAAAGCGCGTCGCCAACTTCAAGACCGATTTGACTGAAGAACTTTCCGAAACCATCACCATTCGCGAAAATGGTCGCGAACGAAGAATCAGCAAACAGCGCGCCTTCGTTAAGGCTCTGATGGCGCTCGCCATCAAGGGCGACATTCGCGCCATCAACGCGCTGGTAGCGTGCACACGAAACTTTGGCGCCGGCAACGACGGCGGCGCGGGCTCCGACGACGTGGACATGGAAGATCTAGATATCATCGAAAACTACCTCGGCCGCGAACGACAGCGCCGCAGCCGCGCACACGACGATAGCGCTCAAACCCTAAATCCAAAACCAACCTCTCGAAAAAAAGGACCACCAAAATGAAAATGGGCAAACTACTCGCGAATTCTATTCTGCGCGACTTCTACGCATTCGTACAAAAGGCGTTCTCAGAACTGGAGGGCAAGTCGCTCGGTGAGCAGATGTACGTTGCCTACATCTGTCATAAATTCCAACAACTGATCGACGGCAAGTTTAGACGGATGCTTGTCAACCTGCCGGGGCGGCATCTGAAAACGTTCATCGGCTCAATCTGCTATCCGGCTTTCCTTCTGGGGATCAACCCATCGCTGCGCATTATGATCGTGGCCTATGACGAAGATCTAGCCGCCGACATTTGTCGGCAAATTCGCGACATCATGCAATCGGATTGGTATTGCCAAATCTTTGCCACGCGAGTTTCAGAAGACCACGCAAGGAAAAATGACTTCACCACGACCGCAAATGGGCGGGTCCGGGCTGTGTCCGCTAACGGCGCGATCACCGGTCGCGGCGGCGAGGTTATTATCTATGACGATCCACACAATGCCAAAGACTGGAATAACGATCAGCAACTCCAGAACGTGAGGAACCAGTTTGTGAGATTGCTGTCACGCCGCAATAGCCCAGCAAAATGTGTCGTCGTGGTGATCTGCCATCGGGTCAGCGAAAATGACCTCTCAGCCTACATTTTGGAAAAGCGTAAATTCAAACATGTCTGCCTGCCCCTCGTCGCGACCAAAACCAAGAGCTATGACGTCGGATACGCGGATTGGACGCGAGAGAAAGGCACCGCCCTCCAGCCAGAAAATTACCCGGTCGAAGAAATTGAAGAGCTGAAGGAGGTCGATAGTGGGCCCTCTTTCTGGATGCATTATCAACAATGTCAGGGACGCAATATATCGCGTTCGGTGAAATTTGAGGACTTTCGGTTTTTCCGCACGCGACCGGAGGGCCTGTGCCGGGTGATCAGCGTCGACGCCTCCCAGAAGGAGGGCCCGAATTGCAGCCGAAGCGTCATTCACGTCTACGAGACAGATGGCACCAACCACTATCTCGTAGCTACGTTCGCCGAACAGTGTAGTTTTAAGACTCTTACCAATCACCTTTTAAAATTGAGTGATCGGTACGGTCCCTGTCCCGTTCTGATCGAAGACACGGCACGCGGCTCGCCTCTCATTGAACGCGTCCGGCAGCGGCGGTCTGCAGACGTAAGACCAGTCTCGCCCGGCCGCCGATCCAAGCAAGCACGCCTAAAAGACCACGTGAAAGAAATTCGACAGGGACGAATCCATCTGAATGAAAAAGTAGACGGCATCGAGCAGGTGGCGGAAGAGGTCGTACAATTTCCGTATGCCAGATTTACGGATAACCTTGATTGTTTGACGCAGTATCTGGACTTCATGGCGACCAAGCCGAGGCTTGATCCCCCTGCTCCCAATGCGCGTGCCTACATCGCAGTGGCAGGCAGAAACAGCACAACGTCACGGCTTGGGCGCTCGGAAGATTCACCCTCGCGTGCTCCGTCTACAAAAAGCCCATACGCGAGCTCGAATGGAATCGTGACTGTGGTGTTCGGTTCGCCACAAGGTGCCTTAGTCCGATTCTTGAAAAAATGACAAATGCAGTGATCAGGGTGCTTGCGCGGATCGAGTAATTCGATCCGCGCTCGATCTCGGGCTTGTGCGGCCGTTGTTCGATTACGGTTCAGTGGCTTCTCACAAGTGATCCGGATAGCCTGATCTGAGCAATAAGATTGCTCGGCATTTTTCTCGACTTCGGCGGCGTGTAGAGCGTCGCTATGGCCATCGCTCGCCGAGACCTGCACAGCACCGTCTCCCAATGCCCGCTCCCATTCGCGGGTTCGCGTCAGTGGCAGCACATGATGCTGCCGTTGATCGAGGGGGGGGCCAAATGGCCACCAGCAAACCCAAAGCAATTTCCAAGACTGGCCGACGCAAGTCCATCGGCAATACGGAGCGCCCCGCGAATGACCGCGCGGCGTCGAAACCAAAGTCAGCGCCGAAGATAGAGCATCAGCCAGAACCCGGCGGCGCGCCCTCCAAGCAGGACAAGGTGCTTGCCATGCTCTCGAGCCCGAAAGGCGCAACGATTGACGCCATCACGAAGGCGACCGATTGGCAGCAGCACTCGGTGCGAGGTTTCTTCGCAAGCGTCGTCAAGAAGAAGCTCGGATTGAAGCTGAACTCCGCAAAGGTAAAAGACGAACGCATTTACCGGATCTGGAAATGAAACGAGATCCGACCGTGAAAAGGTCAATCTCAACAAAGTCGCCGACTGAACGAGCCGCAGACAAAACGCTCACTCGGTTGGTGGCCATGCCAATCGTCGAGCTTCGCGTCCTGTACCGAGAAGTGTATCGCGACGATCCACCACCAGCATACGGCCCCGATCTGGTACGACGCAGTATCGCCCACCGGCATCAAGAAAAAATCAGCGGTGGCCTCTCCCGTCCGGCGCAGTCCATGCTCGGTAGCATGACGAAGACAATGATGGCCAAACCTACTGGCCGGCTTGAGTTGCCGCGCCACATCAAACCCGGTTCTGAGCTGGTACGAACTTGGAAAGGCACAACCCATCGCGTTCAGGTGAAGGCGGATGGCTTTGCCTACGACGGAAGGCCATACGCTAGCCTTTCCGAGATCGCCTCCCACATTACCGGCACGAATTGGAATGGACCGCGCTTCTTCGGACTCCGGCCTAAACAAGAAGAGGCGCCCGGCAATGGCAAGTAATACCTCGAAAACACTGACGTGCGCGATCTACACGCGTAAATCGACCGAACATGGTCTTGAGCTAGAATTCAATTCGCTCGATGCGCAGCGAGAAGCCTGCGAGGCCTATATAAAGAGCCAGACGTCACTAGGTTGGAAGGTGCTGCCACAGCCGTATGATGACCCGGCCTTCTCCGGCGGCAATCTTGATCGCCCTGCGCTCAAGAAGCTGCTTGCTGATATTGAAGCTGGCAAAGTTGATGTGGTGGTTGTCTACAAGATCGACCGCCTCACCCGCTCACTCGCCGACTTCGCAAAGCTGGTTGAGGCGTTTGATGCCAAGTCGATATCGTTCGTTGCGGTGACGCAGCAGTTCAACACCACAACGTCGATGGGACGACTGACACTGAACGTGCTTTTGTCGTTTGCACAATTCGAGCGCGAACTGTCGTCCGAGCGCGTACGCGACAAGATCGCTGCCTCTCGCGCCAAAGGCAAATGGACCGGTGGCAGCGTTCCGCTTGGCTATGACATCAAAGACAAGAAACTCGTTCCCAATCCGAAAGAGCGCGAGACGGTCAATCTTATCTTCAAGCGCTACGTTGAGCTTGGCAGCTTCCAGCACCTCGTTGACGAACTCGATACTCGTAAAATCATCAGCAAGAAGCGCGCAACCATCAGGCAACCAGACGGCGGCGGCGTTCCCCTTACCTACGGTCCACTTGCGTATCTCTTGAAGAACCGAATCTATATCGGCGAGATGGGACACAAGGACAAATGGTTCGCCGGCGAACACGAACCGATTGTCGATCGCAAACTATTCGACCGGGTGCAGGAGCAACTCGCCGATAACGCCATCGATCGCAAAGCCCGGCGCAGCGAGAGCGGCGCGCTCTTGATGGGAAAGCTGTTCGATGATCGAGGCAACAAAATGAGCCCTAGTTTCTCGACAAAGAAGGGAGTGCGCTACCGGTTCTATGTCAGCCGCGCTCTGACCCGGGGGCGCATACGCGAGGCGGGTTCAGTTGCCCGCGCCTCAGCAATCGACGTTGAACTTGCTGTCATCCGTACCCTGCGCACGCGACTGAAAATTGACAAGGAAACGGCCGATGCTGAAATCATTTCGACCCATGTCGACCGCGTTAAACTCAGCAAAAGCACAATCGAGATCTCCACCACGCCGAACGCGAAAATTTCCTCAAACCAACTCGCAATTCCCTGGCAGAGCCGCCAAACGGGATCGGCATCGGTGATTGAATCGAAAGGCGCGCGCCAGCCGGATCCAAAACTCGTTCAAGCGCTTTTGCGAGCGCATGCATGGCTGCGCGATCTACAGGCCAACAAGTTTGAGACGGTCGAGGCACTGGCGGCCTCGGTCAAGCTCCATCCAAAAGTAGTGCGGCAGGAACTACGCTATGCGTTTCTGGCGCCGACGATTACTGAGGCAATGCTCAACGGCGGTCAGCCAGCAACGTTATCCTTAGCGCGGATACCGAAAACGCTGCCGCTCGCCTGGTCGGATCAATGCCGTGCGCTCGGATTTTAAAAATCAGAATCGCAGATCCGATGTTATGGAATTTGCCGGATTCGCCCATCGGATATTATGGGACATCGATCCGGTATGACCCGATCTCTTTCGAGGAATTTTTTAGTCCCAAGTTCAAGAAACCATCTATTTCATTTCACTTCTGATGTTTCTGAAAGGCTATGTGTAAGAGACTGTGTAAATTTCAGCCATTTCGCCCTATATCCCCTATTTAAAGATCATACGGCGCGAGTCGGGGCGCTTACATTAGCGGCCACCGCGATAGCAATTTACTAAGCGCTGGTCCTCGGCGCTTTTTAAAAACATCGGCGCTAAGCAAGGGCACATAGCCATCATGAGACGAATCGCATTGCTCGGCGCAGGCTTCAGCAGAAATTGGGGCGGGTTTCTTGCGGACGAGGCGTTCGGCTATCTGATTGGGTGTCCGGAAGTCCGTGCTGATGCGGCGGTGCAAGCTGCGCTTCATCGGCGACGAACGGCGGGCGGGTTCGAGTCGGCGCTCTCCGACATTCAAGGGAGTTACCTACATAGTAAGGGCGCAACTGAGAAGGCGAGCCTTGATCGCGCGCAGAGCGCAATCACATCGATGTTCGCCGCGATGGATAAAGGGTTTGCTGAGCGGCCATTCGAACCGCAGAACGATATCGCCTACTTGGTCAGAACATTCTTGGCCAAGTTCGACGCGATCTACAGCTTAAATCAAGATTGCCTGCCAGAGATTCGTTATCTGAACGACAACGTCATGCTGGGCTCGTCGGGAAAGTGGGCCGGTTGGCAGTTGCCGGGGATGCGGCCAGTGCACGATCCGAACCGTGATCCGCTGAGGCCGACGCCGGGGAAACGGACGCCCGATGCGGCGAACTTTCGTGTAGCGCCGAACTTGCAGCCCTTCATCAAGCTCCACGGCTCGCACAACTGGATCGCCGACGGTGGCGATCCGCTCATGATCTTGGGGGCGAACAAATCCACGAGCATCGCGGCGCTCGATGTTCTTCGTTGGTATCTTGATCTGTTCGGACAGGAATTTGATAAGCCTACGCGCCTTATGATTATCGGTTACGGATTTCGCGATCCGCACATCAATGAGAATTTGCTAACTGCCGCGCGTGCGAAGCGCCTTGAGCTATTTCTGGTCGACGCCTTGGGCGCAGACGCACTTGATCAAAACAACAACACCAAGCGCGGCGCGATATACGTGCGAAGCGAAATTGATGAGATCCTGAGCCCTGCGCTGATAGGTACTTCTAACCGCTCGCTTCTATCGACGTTTAACGAAGATAGGACCGAGCACGCGAAATTTATGCGATTCTTTGATTAGCTGAATACTTCACCCGTTTGCGGACGCAAGCGTGCTGGTGAAGAATCAAGGAATGATCAGACTGCAAGTTTCCGCTGCAACACTGCGCGACGAAGCGAAGGGTATATTTTTAGTATTCTATCACGTCGTGAATTTCTTAACA
>JAPLPA010000031.1 GCA_026400415.1 Afipia sp.
ATCGCATCAATAGAGCAGGCGTACCCAAGAGACTCGGCCCATTCCTTTAGCTGAACCCGAGCCAGACCATCATTATACGACAGCGCCTGTCGATTCACGCCGCCATCGGGGCGCTCGCCAAACGTCGCCATTCTTAAATGACGATCCCACAGACGCTCTTCATCAACGGCGACGGCTAGTTCACGGCTCTTCGCAATCAATTCACTTTGTAAAACCATCGAAGCCTCGGCATCGACCATGGGTTACTAAATTGGCGAATGACGACTGAAGTTTGGTGCTCGCTTCTCCATATGAGAAGCCAGTCCCTCTTTTACTTCAGATCCTCCAAAGCCCATGAATTCCAGGGCTAGGGAAGCATCGAATGTAGGTCCGGCCATGCGCAGCCAATTGTTGAGTGCGTATTTTGTCCAGCGAATTGCAGTTTGCGCGCCTTCGGCAAGTTTCACCGCGACCTCGAGAGACTTGGATTCGAGGTCAGCATCATCAACAGCAAGCGCCACCAGACCAATGCGCTCGGCTTCTTCACCGGACATGGATTCACAGAGCAAAAGATAATACTTGGCCTTAGCGATACCGCAGAGAAGAGGCCAAATAATTGCCGCATGATCGCCGGCTGCGACACCCAACCGGGTGTGTCCGTCAACAATCTTTGCGGTTTTTGTCACGATGGGAATATCCGCCAGCATACCGCATGTCAGTCCGGCACCCGCAGCCGGGCCCCGGATGGCGCTAATGATCGGTTTAGAGCAGTTGATCATGTTGTAGACGAGGTCTTTGGACTGCTTCCAGCGCGCTGCGCGTTGGTCAAAATCGTTGATGTTGCCTTTTAGCATTTCGAAGTCGCCGCCAGCGGAGAATGCCTTACCAACACCGGTCAAAATGATGGACGCAACGGCCGGGTCGTCATCGGCATCGCGCCATATTTTCACAAGCTCGAGATGCATCTGCTCGTCTGCGGCGTTCAGGCGCTCGGGACGGTTCATCTCGATCTTTAAAACGCCCGGATGCGGGCGACTCAAGCGCAGCCGCTGATAACGCTTGAACCATTCGTCGCTCATGAAACTCTCCTGAGTAGATCTATTGAGGTGTTTTCACCTCCGACAGACATTAAGTCAAGTGTACTTTCCTATTAGGAATGAAGATTTGATAACCATGCCTTGGCTCAAATAGCTTTGGCAAGCGCTGCGGTGGCAGCAGATTCTGTCACACTTTTTTCGACGAGATGTGCGACCAACTGCGCAGTGGCGGCAGAAAGCGTCCAACCCAAATGGCCATGACCGGTGTTGTAAAAAACTAGCGGATTTCGCCCGATTTGGACGCGAGGCATCATATCCGGCATCATGGGGCGAAGCCCTGCCCAAGGCACAACTCTTGAGGTGTCGACACCGGGGAAATTTTGACGGACCCAGTCGGTGAGAGGTTGGATACGATCGGCGCGTATATCGTGGTTCAGTCCGTTGAACTCAGCCGTACCGGCCACCCGAAAGCGTGTCTTTCCCAATCGGCTTGTCACAATCTTTGCCGCATCATCAAGCAAGCTAACTTGCGGTGCTGCGCGTTGGCTTTTCTCATGTTCCAAGTTGACGGTGATGGAGTAACCTTTGACTGGATAGATGTTTACACGGTCACCGGCTAGGCTCGCTAAATCCCGACTTCCGACGCCTGCGCAGATGACAACACGGTCGAAATGTAGTGTGGATCGTTCTGCGATTTCAAAATCAAAACCACGCTTCGTGCACCATTCGATGGAGACTTTGTCTCGATCACGCGCGATCCTGTCTACGTCCGCGTCCGTAATAAACTTTGCTCCTTTGCGAACACAAACGTCAGCAAGGCCTCGCGTGAATTTAAAAATATCACCTGAGGCATCTGAAGGCGTATAAAATCCCCCGAAATAGGTGCCCTGAAGGGCCGGCTCAATCTGATGGATTTCGGCCGAAGAGACTTGATAACGATCAAGCCCGCCCTGCTGAAGCAAGGCATTTACTGTTAGGCCAGATTTAAATGCCGCCGCGTCATGATAGATGTGCAGAATTCCTCGCTTTTCCAAATCAAAATCGATTCGTTCTTTGTCTGCGATCCTGAAAAGCTCTTTTCGCGCTTCGATCGCAAGCTTGACTGTTTGGATTGTGTTGTGTCGGTAGTTTTTTATGTTGCCAACAAATTCGCTCATCCACGAGTATTTATGCCAACTCGGAAGCGGGTTCATTAAGAGTGGCGCGTCGCGCTTAAACATCCAGCGAAAACCCTTCAGGATGGTCGCGGTGTTGTTCCACACTTCCGCATTGCTTGCCGAGAGCTGGCCGCCATTTGCGAATGAGGTTTCCATCGCCGGATAGCGATGACGGTCAAAGATCGTAACCTCATATCCAAGATCAAGAAGAGCGTAAGCGGTTGTGACGCCAGTCACGCCCGCGCCAATAATTGCGATGTGGCTCATATCTCAAATTCCCTTCGGACAGATTCATGCAACACACCGATCGGTATGCTGCTTGCCCCATCTGTCCGGGTACCTGAGAGTTTCATCCGGTCGCCGCAGCGATGACGGAAGCCCCTTCGGTGGGCGCAATAAGCGCCTCTCTTCAGATTGTTTCGACAATGCGGTCCTGTTGCCTGAGAGTTTCCGGGGCGGTTGCTCC
>JAPLPA010000147.1 GCA_026400415.1 Afipia sp.
AGCTATGAAGTGGCGAATGCGCTCGCGGATGCCGAGATCGCGTCGGAGATCTACTCGACCGCCGGGCAGTTCGATCTGCTGGTGAAATTCTATGTCGAACAGGCAACCGACATCGGCCACTTCGTCAACGAAAAGGTCCAGAAGCTTCCCGGCATTCAGGACACGCAGACAATGATCTGCTTCAAGGCGTTCTGAGCGTCCAGAACTCCGGTTAAGGCGCCACCGGAGCAACGCTGCCTTTTGCGGGCCGCTCAACTGACGATGCGCTTGCGTCTCTGGCGCAGGATATCGGCGACGCTCCATCCGGCAGACGGCATCGCTGTGCCGCTTTTTCCCGCGACTCCGCATACACGACAAGCGCAAAAAGCGCGACGGCGAACAAAAGCAGCGCGCCATTGGCTACGGTCGAGCGAGCCTTGGCGGACTCTCGTGCGGACGGCCGCCGATCATACCTGTCAGTCATCTGCGAGCATCCGGGTCGCGTTTGTCAGCACATTCAGGCTGCTCCGCCGTCCGAACTTCAAAAAATGATGAAGAGCGCCACGGCCGCCGCCACAAGCAGAAGGGTAAAAATGAAAGTTGCGGTCTCCGCGACAAATCGAGCAAGCGCAACAGCCGGCCGATCGACGAAGGCGTCGCGGCCCGAAATGCTCCCCGTTTGCCCGAATGTTTCAGGCCAGCGGTGCTTCGCGGACCATTTCATGGTGTGGGCCATATCGGCTTTGCGCGAGAAAGGCGCGCGCGGGCAAGGCCGTGCTTTTCACGCCATTTCGGACCCGGCCCCCGCATGTAAAACTGCTCGGGTTGATAGGTATCCGAATTGTCGAACGACACGCGAACCCGTTCCGCAACGATCGCGTAAAGCTTCGCCAGTCGAGCAGGAAGCAAGCGCATCGCGACCGACGCTTGTTCTTCCGCATTGCCGTTTTTACGCATTGCGACCTCCACAGGTCTCGACACAGGCCCCTTCCGGAGCGGCCGGTACCCAGGATATCTGCACGCGGAGGCATATAAATGCGATGTGGAAGCCGGACCTTTTGCATAAAGGCGAAATATAAGGTCGGCTAACCCACGATCACTATTGCTGCTCGATCCCTGACTCGGCGACGTTCTTCTGCCACGTCGCAATGTCCTTCAGGAAAAACGCCTGCGCTTCGTCAGATCTGGTGATCCAGACATCGCTGCCAAAGCTCGTGAGAAACTGCCTAGTTTCCGGCGTCGCCAATACGGCGGCAAACCACTTGTTGATCTGCTCGACAATCGCGTTCGGCGTTTCGGCCGGTACCGTCGCCGCGAACCAGCCGATCAGATTGAATTGCGGATAGCCCTGCTCCGCCATGGTCGGCAGGTTCGGCGCCATGTCCATGCGCGTACCGGAGCAGATCGCCAGCAGACGCACGCGCCCCTGCGACGCCTGCATCGACGCCATCTGCGGGTCCTGGAACGAATAATCCACGATGCCGTTTTGCATCTCGCGGATCACATCCTGTCCGTTCTTGTATTGAACCTCGACCGCACCGATGTTTTCCGCCTTGTTGTAAAGCGCGCCCGCGATCCGGCTCTGGGTCGAACTCGAACCGTAGGATGCTTTGCCGCCTTTGGCTTTCATCGCAACGGTGAGGTCAGCAACCGTCATGTAAGGCGATTGCACCGGCACCACCAGCATGAAGGCCTGCCGGTTGATGGTCGCGGCAACCCGCAACTGCTTGCCTGCATCGAAGGGCGGCTGCTTGAGCAGCGCCTGGCTGGCGGCGATGC
>JAPLPA010000480.1 GCA_026400415.1 Afipia sp.
GATCGGTCACAACGTCACCATCGGCCGAAACTGTATCATCGTGAGCCAAAGCGGCATCGCGGGAAGCTCGACGCTGGCCGATGGCGTCGTTCTGGGCGCGCGCATCGGCGTCAGCGATCATGCGACAATCGGCGAGGGCGCACAGATCGCAGCGCGAAGCAGTGTTGTCGGTGACGTGCCGCCGGGTGTGATCTGGGGCGGTTCGCCAGCCAAACCGATCAAGCAATTCTTCCGCGAACTGTTCGCAGTGGAGCGGCTCGGCCGGGAAAGCGGCGCAAAATTGAAATCGGAAGCACCGGCGAACGGCGATGAGGGGACGACATGAGCGAGACCAAAGCGCCGATCACCATTGAGGCCATCGACATTGCCGGCATCATGAAGACGCTGCCGCATCGTTACCCGTTTCTTTTGATCGATCGTGTGATCGAAATCAGGGAGGACTTCAGCGGGATCGGCATCAAGAACGTAACGTACAACGAGCCTCAATTTCAGGGGCATTTCCCGGACCGGCCGATCTATCCCGGCGTGCTGATGATCGAAGCGATGGCTCAGACCGCTGGCGTTATCGGCATCAAGTCGATGGCAGTCGACAAGCCGAAGGCAGTTTTTTTTCTAACCATCGACAAATGCAAATTCCGCAAGCCCGCAGGACCGGGCGACATCATCCACTACCATATGAGTCTCAAGACTCGCCGCAAGGAAATGTGGTGGTTTCACGGCGATGCCATCGTCAACGGCGAAGTGGCAGCCGAAGCGGATGTCGGCGCGATGCTGGCGGACTGATAACGTTCAATGAGCAAGATCGACCCCACAGCACGAGTTGAAGACGGCGCAGTGATCGGCGACGGTGCTGTCATCGGCCCATACTGCACGATTGGTCCCAACGTAAAGATTGGGTCGGAGTGTAGTTTGAAGGCCCATGTCAACATCGCCGGCCACACCACAATCGGTGCGCGTTGCCAGATATTCCCGTTCGTTTCGCTGGGCGAAGCACCGCAGGATCTCGGGTATCGCGGCGAGCCGACGACGTTGACCGTCGGCGAAGGCTGCACGATCCGCGAAAGTGTTACGATGAATCGCGGCACAGTGAAGGGCGGCGGCAAAACCGTCGTCGGTGCACGTGGATTCTTTATGGCGTATTCGCATGTCGGACACGATTGCCGCGTCGGTAACGATGCCATCTTCGCCAACAGCGCAACGTTGGGCGGTCACTGTGAGATCGGCGATTCCGTTTACATGGGTGGATTGTCCGCCGCGCATCAATTTGTGCGGATAGGGTCTCAGGCAATGGTGGCAGGCGTGTCGGGCTTGCGTCACGATGTCATTCCCTACGGAATGGTAAGCGGGCAATTCGCGCATCTTGTCGGGATGAATATCATCGGGATGCGGCGGCGCGGCTTCACCGCCTCGCGTTTGAAGATTGTTCGCGAGTTCTATCAGCAGCTGTTTCATGGCGGCGGCGTATTCGCCGAACGGCTTGAGGCAGGCCGCAAGACGGCGAGCGCCGATCCGGCAATTTCGGAAATCATCAAGTTCATCGACGACGGGAAAAAGCGGCCGCTTTGCATGGCACACAATAATCCCGACAAGCCCAGTGAGCGCGCACACCGCGAGGTCTGATGGCAGCAGGTTCTGCGACCTCATCGACGACTGGAATTCTTGCCGGGGGCGGCGTGCTGCCGTTTGCGGCGGCTGACGCAATCCGCAATCGCGGAGGCAAGCCGTTTCTGTTCGCGATACGCGGTTTCTGCGATCCCGAACAGGTTTCAAAATACCCGCATCACTGGATTGCCCTTGGCCAAGTCGGGCGGCTGACGCGGCTGATGCGCTCTGAAGGTTGCCGCGATATTGTTTTCATCGGCGGATTGGTACGACCGGCGTTGTCCGACATCCGGCTGGACTGGGGTACGCTGCGCGTGATCCCGCAAATCGCCCGTGCAATGCGCGGTGGCGATGACCATTTGCTGAGAGGCATCGGGCGAATTTTCGAACAGCATGGCTTTCGCCTTGTCGGCATCAAGGATGTCGCACCCGAATTACTGATGCCGCAAGGCGCTATCACTCAGCGCGCGCCTGACGATGACATGAACGCTGACATCGCAAAGGGCCGCGAACTTTTATTGGCGCTTGGACCATACGATGTGGGGCAGGCCGTCGTCGTGATCGACGGACATGCCATCGGCGTCGAAGATATCGAGGGTACCGATGGGTTGCTCGCGCGTGTCGCCCGCTTGCGCGATGAGGGCCGTATTCGCGCGAAAGCCGGACGCGGCGTGCTGGTGAAGGCGCCGAAGATCAATCAGGATTTGCGCTTCGACTTGCCAACACTGGGGCCGAAGACCGTTGAAGGTCTGGTGGCCGCAAAATTGGCCGGTGTCGGCATCGTCGCGGGGCAGGCGCTGATCGCCGATCCTCAGACCATGATTGCGCGGGCAGACAAGGCCGGCGTGTTCGTGGTCGGGCTATCCGCGTGATGGCAGGCGCATCACCGCGCAAGATATTCCTGATCGCAGCCGAAGAATCCGGCGATCGTCTCGGCGCGGCGTTGATGAAGGCGCTACGCGTGCAACTCGGCGGTGATGCGACTTTCACCGGCATCGGCGGCCGTCACATGGCGGAAGAGGGAATGGCGTCGCTGTTTCCCATTGAGCCATTGTCGATCATCGGTTTGGTTGCGATCCCTCGAAAACTGCCGATGATCCTGCGGCGCATCCGCGAAGCAACGGATGCCGTTCTGAAAGCGCAGCCTGATATTCTGGTTATCATCGACAGTCCAGACTTTACGCAGCGCGTCGCGAAGCGTGTGCGCAAGCGCAACCCGTCGATCCCAATCGTCAATTATGTTTCGCCGACGGTGTGGGTCTGGCGACCGCGCCGCGCCAAGGCAATGCGCGCCTATGTGGACCGCCTGATGGCGGTGTTGCCCTTCGAGCCGGAGGTGCATCGCAGGCTCGAGGGTCCGCCGTGCACCTATGTGGGCCATCCGTTGCTGGAAAATCTCGCGGCGCTGCGGCCGAATTCCGAAGAGCTAAAGCGGCGTGACGCATCACCGCCGATACTTGTATTGCTCCCCGGCAGCCGTGGCAGCGAGATCGCGCGCAACATGACGGTTTTTGGCGTGACGCTGAAATTGCTCAAGGCAATGGGCGTCGATTTCGAACCGGTACTGCCGACGATGCCAAATCTAGTCGAGCGCGTCCGCGCGGCTGCGGCCAACTGGGAAGTACAGCCGCGCATCGTTGTCAGCGATGATAACAAGCTTTCGGCTTTCAGGACGGCGCGTGCGGCGCTGGCGAAATCCGGCACCGTGACGTTGGAGCTCGCACTAGCAGGCGTACCGATGGTTGCGGTCTATCGCGTGACGCCGGTCGAGGCGTTCATTGCGCGCCGCGTGATACAAACAACATCGATCATTTTACCGAATATCATTCTTGGTGAGAACGTGATCCCCGAATTTCTTCAGGACGATTTCACGCCGGAAAAACTGGCACCAATCCTCCGCGACGTGCTGGCGGACACGCCCGTGCGGCAGCGGCAAATCGATGCATTCCGGCGGCTCGAAGGGATCATGTCCACGGACGGCAAGCGTCCCAGCGAGCGCGCCGCGGATGTCGTGATCGAGGCGTACCGGGAGAAAATGCGCAAATAAAAACGGCCGGTGTTTTCACCGGCCGTCTTGTCTGGGATAAATGCAGCTTACTTGCGCTTTGCGATGTCCACATAATCGCGGGTTGTCGCGCCGGAATAAAGCTGGCGCGGACGACCGATCTTCTGATGCGGATCTTGAATCATTTCGCTCCACTGGCTGATCCAGCCGACGGTACGGGCAACCGCGAACAGCACGGTGAACATCGAGGTCGGGAATCCCATCGCCTTCAACGTGATGCCCGAATAGAAATCGACGTTCGGATAGAGCTTGCGATCGATGAAATAGGGATCGCTGAGCGCGATTTTTTCCAGCTCAAGCGCGATCGGCAACAGCGGCTCGTTGGCGTGACCTGTTTCCTTCAGGACCTTGTGGCACATCTGCTGCATGATCTTGGCGCGCGGGTCGTAGTTTTTGTACACGCGATGGCCGAAGCCCATCAGGCGAACCTTGCTGTCCTTGTCCTTCACCTTCTTGATGAAGTCCGGAATATTCTCGACGCTGCCGATCTCGGCAAGCATCTGCAACGCAGCCTCGTTTGCGCCGCCATGCGCGGGTCCCCACAGGCAGGCAATGCCCGCTGCGATGCAGGCGAAGGGATTCGCACCCGAAGAGCCGGCGATACGCACTGTCGATGTCGATGCATTCTGCTCGTGGTCGGCATGCAGGATGAAAATCTTGTCGAGTGCTTCGGCCAGCACCGGATTGATTTGATAGTCCTCGCACGGCACCGCAAAACACATGTTGAGGAAGTTTGCGGCGAAGCTCAGCGAATTCTTCGGATACACGAACGGCTGACCGATATTGTACTTGAACGCCATCGCAGCCAGCGTCGGGATCTTTGCGATCATCCGCATCGAAGCGATCATGCGCTGCTTCGGATCGGAGATGTCGGTCGAGTCGTTGTAGAACGCGGCGAGGGCGCCGACGGAAGCAACCATCACGGCCATCGGATGGGCGTCGCGGCGGAAGCCCTGGAAGAAGCGCGACATCTGGTCATGGACCATGGTGTGGCGGGTGACCGTGTAGTCGAACTGCGCCTTCTCGGTGGGGCTGGGCAGCTCCC
>JAPLPA010000406.1:0-706 GCA_026400415.1 Afipia sp.
AGAAATTCCGAACGCCAGCCGAATGTCGTGTCCAGCAGTCCGCCGATCAGTGGCGAAAAACCCGGCGCTGCCGCCATCGCGACGGTAATGAACGCGAACGCGCGCGTAAGCTCTTCGCCGCTCAGGAGGTCGCGGGCAATCGCACGCGACAGCACGGATGCCGAACATGCGCCGAGCGCCTGTACGCAGCGCCCTATCAGCATTGTGGGGAGGTCGTTCGAAAATTCGCACCACACGCTACCGGCGATGAAAAGGACGAGCCCAAAAACGACCGGCTTCCAACGACCGTAACGATCCGAAATCGGGCCGACGGCGAGTTGTCCCAACGCGAACACGGCAAGATAGACGCTGATGGTTGAGGCGACCGCAGCGGTGGACACGTTCAGTGTTTTTGCAATGGATGGCAGCGAAGGAAGAAGAATGCTGGTAGCGAATGTGCCGACCGAGGCGAGGGCCGCCAGTACGATAATTTGGCTGGGTGTCGAGGACGCTGGCCCACTCGTCGTCATTGCCGTGTCGCCGCTGGTCGTCTGAAACGTCATATCCCACGCACCCTTCGATCAAGGTCGTTTATTATATGACGACTATCATTTTAACAATGGATGGGAAGGTGAATTGCAGCAATGCATTTGCGCACGGGCTTGAAGATGCCGGAAGATGTCGGTGCGGGCGGCGTTATGGTGAGCGCGCGCCCGCTCCAGGAGTC
>JAPLPA010000406.1:711-1384 GCA_026400415.1 Afipia sp.
GGAGTCGGCTTTAGACCTTGAGATTTTCCGCAGAAGTCTTGCCGCGATTGGCGACTTCTTCGTACTCGACCGTCTGTCCCTCATTGAGCGAAGAAAGGCCTGCCTTTTCGACCGCCGAAATGTGGACGAACACATCCTTGCCGCCATTGCTCGGCTGAATAAAACCGTAACCCTTCGTCGGGTTGAACCATTTCACAGTGCCTTTAGCCATTACGTCGTCTCCAGAGGGTAAAACATTCCACACATACAGTCGGCCGCCGCGGATGGCGTATCCAACGGGGTCGTAAGTTACGCGGTCTGCGGGAAACTGGATAGAGTTAAACGGCAGTCAGACTGAATTCGAAATTGGCAACTTCGCGGCAAAACGGAATGGAACGCCGCGATTTTACGCTGCTGCAACTGCGAAATCGCCAAGCAACGTCGTCAGCGTTTCGGCTTTCTTGATGGCGTGAACGATCATCGGCTCGACACGCCCGCGAATGGCGACTTCCACTGGCGGCCACGTCTCTTCCGGCAGTCCGGCTGTCTTTCGCACCTCGTCTGACAGGACGACTTCGCAGGCGAGATTCTTGGTCATGTCCTGCAGCCGCGCAGTCACATTGACCGCATCGCCGAGCGCGGTGAAAACCGTATGATCGTGTGAGCCGATATCGCCGATAATGACTTCGCCACC
>JAPLPA010000406.1:1415-3349 GCA_026400415.1 Afipia sp.
CCGACGCCGAACCGCAACTGTTCGGGAATGTCCTTGCCGAGAAACTTGTTCAACTCATCGACATGGAAGGCAATCCGTCCCGCCGCCATGATCGCTTGTCGGCACGCGGTCTTCGGATCGGTCTGCAGACCGAACAGGGCCAGTTGACCGTCACCGACGAACTGATTGGGCCGGCCGCCGCATTCGACGACGGCCTGCGAAACTGCAGTGAGAAACCGGTTGATGATGAAAACCGTGTCGAACGGGAGAAGCTTCTCTGCGAGCTTGGTCGATCCGCGCAGATCGACGAACATGCTGACGAGGTAGCGCTCTTTCCCGGCATGGGTCTGGATAGCCTGCGAAAGAGCCGACGTACCGACGCGCGCCGGGAAAATCTGAAAAAAGGCGACGTCGGTCTTCGGACGAAGCTGACAGGCGAGACGAATAGACGGGTCGCTACCGCAGCCTACGCGATTGAGCACGAAGGCTTCCCGGCTCGACGGTTGCGGGAGTGCCGCGCAATCGCCGATGACGCGAATACGACAGGTGGAGCAGCGCGCTCGCCCGCCGCAGACGCTTGAATGAGGAATATCGAAGCGTGTGCTGGCCTCGAGTACGCTGAGCCCTCTCGGAATCTGGATCGTTCGCCCGTCGCCATAGGACAGGTTGACCAGTCCGCCACTCCGCTCCAGCAATGCCCGCACCCCGCGCGCGGCGAACACAAGCACGATCAATCCGAGATAGGCGAGCAGGGCGTATTGGATGATGTCGTCTAGGATGACCTGATCCGCGCCGGTGCCGACCTTGTCGCGGGTGAGATTATCGGCGCGCCATTCGGGTGCAGCACTCGCGCGCACAATTGCGCGTCCGCCCTGATACAGGCCAAGCATTGCCACCGTCGGCATGAAGATCGCAAATGCCAGAAGCGGAGCAGCTACTTTCTTGAACCACAATTTTGTGCGTAGCCAGAAGAACAGCCCGATGCAGCCGTGCACCCACGACACGATCAGCACTGCGTAAAGCATCCAGTGAACGTAGGGGCGATACACCCAATAAGCGAAGAACGCTTGCGCGTAGAGCTTGTCGTGATCGAATAGTGCCGCCGCAAGGCGAATGCCGACAAGATGGCCGATGACCAAAACCGGAATGCTGAGCCCGAATACGAGCTGAATCATTTCCATCGTGACCCAGCGGAACTGCCGCCGCGCGTAGAGAGCCCACAGGCCGAGGCTCATATGCGTAAGCGCAGCTGCGTAAAACATGATCGTGACCGGCCAGCTGCGCCAGAACGCGATGTGATAGGTCATGCCCTCTTCCATCGCGGGGATCGAAATGTTGCCAAGCGCATGATTGGTAAAATGGCTGATGAGATATGCGAACAGGATGAGCCCAGTGAAAAGGCGCACCTGGCGAATTCCGATTCCGCGTTGGAAGCGGAGGAAAAATGCCGCGAGGGATCGTTCGGCCATGGCTCTATTCGCCCGTGTAATCTCTAAAATCAAACCAATAAGCAGCCCACACCGGCCGCGCTTTGAATTCGTCGGAATTTACCGCATGGCGTGTTTCCGCGCCATGCGCAAATGCGTCGTCTATGACCTGTGACGGTTTGACTTCATGGGTAGGGTCGGAGAAAAGCCGTCGCATACGGATCGTTATACGGCGCGAAATTTTGGGCAAATGACGAAAACAGGTCACATCGGAAGCTTACTCCAGTCACTGCGTCCAAGAGGCGATGGTGAGGTCCTCGCTGCTGCTATCTTCGTCTCCCTTGTAACAATTCAGATTATTTATGCCGCTGTCGCCGACTTGCGTACCGATGAAGCCTATTACTGGACATGGTCCAAGGAAAACGTGCTGTCGTTCCTCGATCATCCGCCGATGATCGCCTGGTTCGTGCGTTTCGGCACCGCGATCTTCGGCGACACAAATTTCGGGGCGCGGTTCGGTGGCCTGCT
>JAPLPA010000376.1 GCA_026400415.1 Afipia sp.
ACCCCGGCGACAAGCAACATCGCTTCGAGAGCATCATGAAAGTTGTGTCCGGACAGGATGTCGCCACGCTCAACATTGTTGCCGACGTTTACGGCTCCGTCGTCACTGCCGGCATTCATCGCGCGCCGTCGATCAAGGTCGCGGAAGCCGCCAAAGTGATCGAGAACACGCAGCGCGATCTCAACATCGCATTCATGAATGAACTATCGCTGATCTTTCAGGCGCTTGACATCGACACAGGCGATGTGATCGCGGCCGCCCGCACCAAATGGAATTTCATGCCGTTTCAGCCGGGGCTGGTCGGCGGCCACTGCATTGGCGTCGATCCTTATTATCTGACCTACCGCGCCGAGAAGGCGGGCTATCACCCGGAAGTCATTCTCGCCGGACGCCGCATCAATGACGGCATGGGGCAGCGCATCGCACGCGAATGCATTCGTGGTCTTCTCAAGCGCAAGCAAACAGGTGGCGTGGTCACGGTACTCGGCCTCACATTCAAGGAAGATGTTCCCGACACCCGCAATTCGCGCGTGGTCGATGTAATCCGCGAACTGGAATCTTTTGGACTGACCGTACAAGTCGCCGATCCGCAAGCTGACCCCTCCGACGCGATGCATGAATACGGCGTGACGCTCACCAAGCTCGATGCGCTCAAGCCCGCCGACGCCATCGTGATGGCGGTCGCACACAAGGAGTATCTCGACGCGGGCTGGCCTCTGATCGAAAAACTTCTAACCGGCGGCAAGGGCCTCGTGCTCGACGTGAAAATCAAGCTCGATCGCGCCACTAAGCCTGCGGGGATTGACCTATGGCGTCTGTGATGACTGACAAGCCGACATTGGTGACAGGTGCGGCGGGCTTCATCGGCTTCCACGTCGCGCAACGGCTTATGCAGTCCGGCAAAAAGGTGATTGGCGTCGATAGTCTCAACGATTACTACGATCCAAAATTGAAAGAAGCACGTCTCAGCATCCTCAGAAACGATCCGAACTTCAGCTTCATCAAGCTCAATCTTGCGGATCGGGCAGCGGCGAAATCGCTGTTTGCCGAACATAAGTTTCCCGTCGTGATTCATCTCGCGGCTCAAGCCGGTGTGCGCTACTCGATCGAAAATCCTTTTGCCTATGCGGACGCCAATCTTGAGGGCTTTTTGAACATCCTCGAAGGCTGCCGCCACAACGACTGTAAGCATCTGTTGTATGCGTCGTCATCGTCAGTCTACGGCACCAACGCCAAGCTGCCGTTTTCGGTGCACGACAATGTCGATCATCCGATCAGCCTTTACGCGGCGTCGAAAAAAGCAAACGAACTGATGGCGCATTCGTACAGCCATCTCTACAAAATCCCGTCGACCGGCTTACGCTTCTTTACTGTCTACGGCCCCTGGGGCCGGCCCGACATGGCGATGTATCTTTTTGCAAAAGCCATTGTCGAGGAAAAACCCATTCAATTGTTCAATCACGGTGACATGCTGCGCGACTTTACCTATATTGACGACGTAGCAGATGCAGTCGTGCGGCTGATTGATTGTACGCCAGAGGGGCAGCCCGGCGCGAAAGGAGACGATCCTTCGGTCAGCTCCGCACCGTGGCGCGTGTACAACATTGGCAACAATCATCCCGAACAGCTGATGAAGGTTGTGTCGGTGCTCGAAAAGGAATTCGGCCGCAAGGCGAAGACCGAAATGCTGCCGATGCAGCCGGGCGATGTGCCGGCGACTTACGCGGACATTGATGATCTCAAGCGCGAGGTCGGATTTTCACCATCGACCTCCATCGAAGACGGCATTGCGCGCTTTGCCGCGTGGTACCGTGACTACCATCAGCTTTAACCTGTGAAATTCGAGCGCATATGAGCGACCACATCATTCCACTTATTATGTGCGGCGGAGCGGGCACACGGCTGTGGCCGGCATCGCGCGAGAATCGTCCCAAGCAATTTCTGCGTCTGTTCGGCGCGAACTCGACGTTTCAGGACACGATGCTGCGCGTCAGTGACGTTGGGTTGTTCGTGCGCCCCATCGTCATCACAAATGCCGCATATCGCTTCATGGTTCTGGAGCAACTCGCCGAGATCAATCTCGAGGCCGATATCCTGCTTGAGCCTGCACGGAGAGATTCCGGTCCGGCGATTGCGACGGGTGCTGCCTTCGCGCTGACGCGTGATCCGAAAGCGGTTGTGCTGGCGCTTGCAGCCGATCATGTGGTGCAGGACACCGCGGCCTTCGTCGATGCCTGCCGCAAGGCATTAAGTGTTGCGAGCAGTGGCCGCATCGTGACGTTCGGCGTGCGGCCCGAACGAGCTGCGACCGAATACGGCTATATCCAGCCGGGGACAAAAATTTCCGGCGAGATCGTAACAGTAGCAAAGTTCGTCGAGAAGCCCGATGCCCCGACCGCTGCCGGCTATGTCGAAGACGGGTATCTCTGGAACAGCGGTAACTTCATGTTCGCCGCACAAATGCTGCTGGATGAATATCGCAGTGTGGATGCCGCCAGTGTCGCAGCGGTTAGCGAAGCCGTGAAGGGCGCAGGCCGCGATCTGGGCTTCATCACGCTTCCGGCGGAATCATTCGCGAAAGCCAAAGCCATCTCGATCGACTACGCGGTGATGGAAAAGACCAAGCAGGCGGCGGTCATTCCCGTGTCATGCGGCTGGTCCGATGTCGGCTCGTGGCATGCGGTGTGGGAATTATCGGGCAAGGACGAGCAGGGCAATGTCGCGCAGGGTGCGGTGGCGGTGTTCGAGGACTCGCACAATTGCAACGTCTCATCCGACAAGGCCTTGATTGCGCTGGAAGGCGTGAACGATCTTGTGGTGGTCGCGACGCAGGATGCCATTCTGGTTTCGCGCCAGAGCGATCCGAACGGATTGAAGCGTCTGGTTGCGAAGCTGAAGACAAAAGCGCCGGAAGTCACCGAAGATCATCTCAAAGTTCATCGGCCTTGGGGATCGTACCAGTCGCTCGACATCGGCGACCGGCATCAGGTCG
>JAPLPA010000045.1 GCA_026400415.1 Afipia sp.
GCTCAAATAGTGCGTCGATGCGCGACATAGTCATGACCCGCTCTTTGGCTTGAGACCCATGCCCGTTTCTTCGAGCGTTTTGCCTTCTTCGTCCGAAAGCATCACGCTCCATTCTGACCAATCGTGAATTCCATTTTCGGATAAAGTGCCTCTCAATTCACGAATATGCGAACTGAGGTACGCACGTGCGGCTGCCCTGTTGCTCAACTCAACGCCATTGGCGTCGGTAAAGGTCCGCTTCCCGTCCGTTAGATGAAAGAAGAAACGCGGCATTGATTATAATAACACGAGAATGCATCAGCGGCTAAGTGCCACACTGGTCGCACCCCAACCTCGGGCCGAATAAAGGCGACGCACTTTTACGTCTATTGACCTTCGCTATGGCGCTTGAATGGATTGAAAAGCTCAGGCGATATTGGAGCTGATGGCGGCGACGGAGAGGATGGTGAGGCCGGAGGAGTCGGCGGTGGTGGAACCAGCGGACTGGGTGCGGACTTCGGCGTCGGCGCTTTCGCCTTGGCCTTCTTCTTCGCGGTCTTATTGGCCAGCCTCTTCATCCCCTTCTTCTTGCGCGTCGGGGCAGCACGTTTTGCCTTCTTGGTTTTCTTCGCCTTCGACTTCTTCCGCTTCTTCGCCATGACCGTTCTCCCGATCTGTTTAACTAATGCCTTACCCAGAATAACTGGGGTAGTCGCTCGTGCGTTGTGAAAGATAATGGGATTACAAAATAGACTGTGCCAATTCGCGTTGTGCCATTAAAAGCCACTATGCGAGTTTGCCAAGCGCATCGCAGAGGGCGAGATATTCCCAAGCGTCGCTTTCTTTATCGAACCTTTTGACCCGACCCTTCTTATGTTCATACACGACCCGCCCACGCCAATATGCGAAATATTTGCCATCGAATGAGCGGTCTACTCTATTCTTTGGGTCTTTGGTTTCGTCAGCCATGGCCGTCGTCCCCATCGGCATAGCTTAAGAAGTCAACTTCGTGGCGTCACGTAAAAACGTAAAGCCCGGTGCGCCTGCGGCGGCACCGGGCTTTATCGTCGAATCCTCCCCTAGATGATCCGAAGGCGCTGGTGGTTGCGATCATGGACGCATGGTTTTTCTCGCCAGCGGTGCGACCATATATCGAAAATCAAATAGGGCCAATGATGTTCCCAGGTGGGCATAAGGGCTGAAATCAGCATCAGAACCATTGCCGCAGCGCACAGGAAATGTCGCTGTTGGGTCAATCGCTGCGTAGCAATTCAGCCTTTGGGACGACTTTTGTCCGTTGTTGCCCCAGTAGGCGACAAGATTTCAGCCCCTGGCCGTCCAAGGCAAGCTGGTCCTCCTCTGTAACCGAGGAGTGCGACCATGCAAGATATCGCCAATTTTGAGCTACCGGCACCCAGGCGGATACCCTGGAACAAAGGGAAACTGACAGGCGCTAAACCCCCGCTCCGGCAGAAACATGTTTGGGCGATCCGGACCAAGCTCCAGATCGAGCAACGAACCCGCGATCTGGCACTGTTCAATCTAGCCATCGACAGCAAATTACGAGGCTGCGATGTCATCGCGCTCAAGGTCGAGGACGTTGCTCCCAATGGCTATTGTGCCGACCGGGCGACCGTGCGCCAGAGAAAGACCAAGCGTCCCGTACGGTTTGAATTGACCGAACAAACCCGCCAAGCGGTGGATGCCTACATCAAGAAAGCCAAAAAGAAGTCTGGCGAGTTTCTGTTCACAGCCTGCCGCAAGCAGGAACTTCGAATGACGACCCGACAGTATGCTCGGCTGCTTTCCGAGTGGATTGCCAGTATCGGGCTTGACCCACACCAGTTTGGCACTCATTCCCTGCGACGAACCAAGGCGACGTTGATCTACCGCCAGACCGGTAACCTGCGAGCCGTGCAGCTATTGCTTGGCCACACCAAGATTGAGAGCACCGTCAGGTATCTTGGCATTGAGGTTGATGACGCCCTTGCCATAGCGGAACAAATCGACCTCTGATATTTCCGGGCGGAGCGTATGCGTTCCGCCCGAACATCCTCACCACCTGGATATGAATCGTACTGCTTAAGCGACGATGAGGCCAATACGAGGCTAAACGCCAGCTCGAAATACAGACACTGGGACACTGGTTTAGACCCGAGGGAGACGAACTTCCCCCTCGCCCGGCTGGAAAGCCGCCTACGGTGCCCGCGCCGCGGCTCCAGGCGCGTTTCCATCCTGTTCGACGTTCCAAGGATGCCGAGCGCTGTGCGCACCACCCTGGGTTAACCGTTTTGGGTTTTAGCTGGCGGCCTGCGCTGATATAGGAGCAGCCGGGCCGGGTTAGCTCAGCGGTAGAGCAGTCGCTTTGTAAGCGAAAGGTCGGGAGTTCAATCCTCTCACCCGGCACCACACGGGCCACTGTCTAGGGACTGCCTAAAAATATTTTTCGTGTTATTTTGTAGGCACTTCGGGAATGTAAGCTTCTGTTTTGTAAACCGAAGGTCGGGAGTTCAATCCTCTCAACCGGCACCATCGTTTTCGCAGCCGTAAAAGGGACAATTTCCATGAACGAGAATGGCGGCTTCCGGGCGCACCACAAGGTTATGATCGCCGTGATCGGAATCGTGGCTGTTCTGGCGTTTCTTTATAATCTGGGAATTTTCGACGTCTGGTCCGTCGAGCAGATGCGAAAATAATCGCGTTTACCGGCCTACAAATAAGCAAACAGGCAAATCGCGTTGGCTGAGGCCGCCAAAGTCAGCGTCACCGCCAGTACCGCGTTCAACGAGAGTGATTCGATCACGGCCAGTTTGGGAATCATTTTCATAGGAACGATGTGACCGGCGCGGAGCCCGAGAGTCCCGCTTATTGTTTTTCGCAAGTCCCCTTGCTGAATTCTCGATTCCGAGTCCGATTCTCTTGTTTTTTGGCAATCGGGAGCACGTCTTGTGCGGCGCAGGATTGTCATGCGCCAAATTAGCCGCAGAATGTGGCCTCTTTCCCAACCTTCGAGATCGCATGACCGCAAAGCGACTGATGAGCGAATTTCCGCCCGCGCGTGACAAGGTCGTGACGCTCGCGAACTGGCGCAAGCAGCCGTTCAGCGACTGGAGCTTCCAGAATGTCCGTCGCCTGCTGCCGACGGCAAATATCGCGGCGTCCAGAACCCCCTCGCCGCTGGACAATTCGCTTGCCCATGTCGGCGGCGTCGCGTTCGAGGGATTTGGCGGCAAGCAAAACACATTGGACGCCTTGCTGCGCGAGACGCGCGCCAAAGGCCTGATCGTGATGCATCGCGGGCGCATCGCCA
>JAPLPA010000020.1 GCA_026400415.1 Afipia sp.
CGTTCTTGACCGGCTTCTTGTCGGCGGTGCGCCAGCCATTGCGCTTCCAGTTGTGAATCCAGCTGGTGATGCCCTGACGGACGTATTGGCTGTCGGTCGTGAGATCGACCGCTGTTGGTTTTTTCAGGGCTTCAAGCGCGGAGATCGCCGCCATCAATTCCATGCGGTTGTTGGTGGTCGGATTCTCACCGCCCTTTAATTCTTTCTCGATATCGCCGAACCGCAGGATAGCGCCCCAGCCGCCCGGACCGGGATTTCCCGAGCACGCGCCGTCCGTGAAGATGGTGACCTTCGGCAAAGCGCTCACGTCGCATGCCCCGACTGATCGAGACCGTAATCCTTGATGCTTTTCACGCCCTGATGGAATCGCAGCTTGCGGACATATTCGAGCGGGTCCTTCGGTCGCACCAGCGCGCCCGGCGGCACGTTCAGCCAGTCCACCAATCGCGTGAGCAGAAATCGGATTGCGGCACCGCGCGCCAAGAGAGGCAGCGCTTCCTGTTCGGCAGCGGATAATTTTCTCTCACGCGTGTAGGCATTCAGAAACGCCCGTGCCTTGGTGACGTTGAACGAATGATCGATCTCGAAGCACCATGCGTTAAGACAGATCGCCACGTCGTAGGCGAGCGCATCGTTGCAGGCGAAATAAAAATCAATCAGTCCGGACAGTTTGTCGCCGAGAAACAGAACATTGTCCGGAAATGCATCGGCGTGGATCACACCTTGCGGTAGCGACGTTGGCCACGACTTTTCAAGATGATCGAGTTCGGCGCTGAGCAGATCGCGCAAGCCATGCTGCACGCTATCGGCGCGCGCTTCTGCCGATACAAACAGCGGACGCCAACCGGAAACCGACAGTGCATTCGGGCGTTTCATTGAAAAATCCGCGCCCGCCAGATGCATTTTTGCGAGCACCTGACCGACGGCAGCGCAATGCGCCGCATTGGGACGGCGGGGCCACACGCCTTCGAGAAAATCGATGATGGCAGCGGGGCGGCCTGCGAGCGTACCCAGCGCAATGCCGTTCTTGTTGACCACAGGCTGGGGGCACGAAATTCCGTGCTCGGCCAAGTGCGCCATCAAACCCAAAAAGAACGGCAGATCTTTGACTGCGACGCGCTTTTCATAAAGCGTCAGGAAATAATATCCGGCACTGGTATGAAGCAGATAGTTGGAATTCTCCACGCCCTCCGCGATGCCCTTGTAGGACAGCAGATCGCCGATCGCGTAATGGGAAAGAAATTCCGCAAGATCTTCGGCGGTGACGTCAGTGTAGACCGCCATGAGAGTTATTACTCCGCTGCCTCGTTCCGCAACGGACGTGGCAGCGGGAAGAATTCGTTTTCCTGCGCGGCGGATACGGTTTCGACGCTCAACTGATAATGCTGTGCGAACGCATCCATGATTTCCTCGACGATGACTTCCGGTGCCGAGGCACCCGCCGTGATGCCGAGCGTCTTGATGCCCTGGAATTTCGACCAGTCGATCTCGGACGCACGCTGCACCAGCACGGACACGCGGCAGCCTTCGCGTTCGGCAACTGCGCGCAGGCGCTGAGAATTCGACGAATTGGGTGAGCCGACCACGACCATCGCCCGACATGCGGCGCGACCTTCTTGACCGCCAACTGACGATTGGTGGTGGCGTAGCAGATGTCTTCTTTGTGCGGCCCGTCGATGTCGGGGAAGCGCTCTTTCAGCACGGCGACGATTTCGGCGGTGTCGTCGATCGACAAAGTGGTTTGTGTCACGAAGGCCAGCTTGTTGGCGTCCTTCGGCTGGAACGTTCTAGCCGCTTCCATCGTCTCGATCAGCACCACGGCGCCTTTCGGCAACTGGCCAAGCGTGCCGACCACTTCCGGGTGGCCCGCATGGCCGATCAGGATGATCTCGCGGCCGCGCTTGAAATGGATCGCGGCCTCGCGGTGCACCTTCGTGACCAGCGGACAGGTGGCGTCGAGCGTGAAGAAGTTGCGCTTGTCGGCCTCGTTCGGGATCGCCTTCGGCACGCCATGTGCCGAAAACACCACGGGCGCGTCGGTCTGCGGGATTTCATGAAGCTCGGCGACGAAAATCGCGCCCTTGGCCTTCAGGCTTTCCACCACATAGCGGTTATGCACGATTTCGTGACGCACATAGACCGGCGCGCCGTAGAGCTTCAGCGCCCGCTCGACTGTATCGATGGCCCGCACCACGCCGGCGCAAAAGCCGCGCGGGGAACAAAGCACGACTGAGAGAGGTGGTTTTTGAGCTTCTGGGGTCATTTTTGAGCCGGAATCGTGCGTTTTGAAGGGATATTAACAGGGACTTGGGGCTGCGTTCCCCCGTCTGTCAAGGGCGATCCGAACCATTGCACGGCCCGCCCATGCCAGACTATATAGGGACGAATTCCCGTCATCACCGATGACCAGACGGCTTTACCCCCAAAAAATCCGGTGGGCGAAGCGTAAAGGAGATTTGCCATGAGCAATGCACCGCTGATGCCGAAGGCGACTGCCGTGTGGCTGGTTGATAACACCGCGCTGACCTTCGACCAGGTCGCCGAATTTACCAAAATGCACCCGCTGGAAGTCCGCGCCATTGCCGACGGCGACGCCGCGCAGGGCATCAAGGGCATGGACCCGATTTCGACCGGTCAGTTGACGCGCGAAGAGATCGAAAAGGGCGAAGCCGATTCCGATTATCGACTGAAACTCGGCGAATCCAAGGTGACGCTGCCGGAAGCCAAAAAGAAAAAGGGCCCGCGCTACACGCCAGTGTCCCGCCGGCATGAACGTCCAAGCGCAATTCTCTGGCTGGTGCGCAACCATCCTGAATTGAAGGACAGCCAGATCATGCGGCTGGTCGGCACCACCAAGACCACGATCGCCAGCGTGCGCGATCGCACCCACTGGAACGCTTCGACGCTGACGCCGATGGACCCGGTGACGCTCGGGCTTTGCTCTCAGATCGAACTGGATTTCGAAGTGCAGCGCGCCGCGAAGGAAAAACCGACCGGTACGGTTTACGGCGGAGCGACGCTGCTGCCGGCATCCGAAACCACGCGCAAGGAAGCCGAACACGAGGTCGCCGCCACCACAGAGAAGCAGCGCGACGACATGAACGTCGATGCGGTGTTCGCCAAGCTCAAAAACATCGGCGGCACCAAGAAGGCCGACGACGAGTAAGCCTTCTCGGCCGGTTCGTTAACCCGGGATCGACCGCGGTAACCTTGCTCTCAAAAGCCGCAAAGACTGTCGCTATGCCCGGTAGCTTTCGCCGTGAAGCGCGGTATTATCTTACTATGCGTAGGGTCTTTGCCTCCTTCTCGATTCGGCTTGTTGCGGTGCTGGCGATTGCGCTGAGCGGTACGCTCGCTCACGCCCAGACGCTCGTCGATCCTTCGAAAGTCGCTCCGGAGTTTCGACAACAGGCTGAGAAGCGCCGCGCCGAACAACTCAAGCAGATCTTCTGCAACAAGGAAGCGATCGATCAAAAGATCGCGCCGCGCGATAAACCGCAATTTGTCATCGACTGTTTTGACAAGCTTGACGATAAAACGTCCAGCCCACCTTCCGACATTTCAGCCACACGAAAATAATCTCGCGACGCATTTTCATGCGTCCGAGTTATGAAAGCATCCGTCCTCGCGCGTAAAGCACGCGAGCGGTGGAGCGCGGGAAGGCGCCAGGATGTGTGCGAGACACCCTTAAGGTGAGCCTTGCGATCGGCCCGCCTTGCGCGGTTTGCAAACGGGTTTGCGAGACCCAACTGCGAACCGTGCGCGC
>JAPLPA010000327.1 GCA_026400415.1 Afipia sp.
GCGACGGCACGACGGTCCATCTGGAATTGCTGCTGTTGCCATTCAGTTCGCAATCGCACGCACCGCTCAGCCTGACAGGTCTTGTCGTGCCAATTGGACGCGACGATGCCCATGCTTACGCCCCGCTCAAGAACTTCACGCTGACATCGTGGCGGCACGCTGGCGAAGAGCAAAAATGGACCGGCCCGCGCAAGATCAACAAGTGGTCGGTGATGCGCGGCCTGACCGTCTATGAAGGCTTGCGGTAACTGGCAAACCAGCTTTGCTGGTTGAGATTGCTAACGCATCGTTAACCCTATGGCCCCTAAGGTTGCGTCATACCGACAAACCGGTTGACCGGTGGGATGATGGCGTTACCGCAAAGACAATCAGCTCCTTCGACCGAGGAGCGCAGGCGTTTTCAGCGCGTGAAGGTTCAACTGCTTGGCCGCTACATGCTGGCCGACCGACGCGAATTCCCCTGTCAGGTCATCAATATGTCACCGGGTGGATTGGCCTTGCTGGCCCCCGGCATTGGCAATCTTGGTGAGCGCGTCGTCGCCTATCTCGATCATATTGGCCGTGTTGAAGGCAAAATCACCCGCCTGCTCGACAATGGCTTGGCCATGACGGTCGGGGCGACCCCGCGCAAACGCGACAAGCTGGCCGCCCAGCTTACCTGGCTGGCCAACCGCCAGATCCTCAATCTGCCTGAAGATCGCCGCCACGACCGTATCGTGCCGCGCAATCCTATGGCCATTCTCAAGCTCGACGAGGAAGGCCGCGATATCGCCTGCCGCATTATGGATCTTTCGCTATCCGGCGCGGCGCTGGCCGCCGAAATCCGGCCCAAGGTGGGATCGGCCGTTACGCTTGGTAAAGTTCAGGCGCGGGTCGTCCGTCATCTTGAAGAAGGCTTCGCGGTCGAGTTCGTTCACGCGCAGCTTCCAGAGACAGTCGAAGACAACGTAAGCGCGCGGTAAACCGCCTCGGTTACCAACTCCTGATTTTCCAGAGCTTTCAAGGCGATGTCCGTCACCGGATGTCGCCTTGAAGCGTTTTGGCCTGCGTTCGCGGTTCGGTTCAGGGCGCTGCAAGCACCGCGCTTTCGCAACGATTTCAACGCCGTGCGCGTCGATCGATAAAATTTGAATCAAGTTTGAATATCTCAAATTTGAGGCAAATTTGACTCAACTAAACATCAAATAAGCCTCTGATTTTACTCGCCTTTGCTTCAATTGCACACGGCACAATTTGCCCGCCTGAAAATCCTTCCGCGCATTCTGGTCCCAACAAAAAAACGGGGGGACAGAATGTTTTCAATCAATGGACGGGGCGAGAATTTTGTACGGGGTCTGGCGGTTGCCGTCAGCCTCATGAGCATGACGGCGAGCGCGAATGCCGCCGGCGAGAAAGTCATTTACGCGAGCCTTGGCGAGACCGCGCGTCCGCCGATCGGCTGGGTCGAGTTCTGTGCCGACAATCCACGCGATTGCCGGGGCGGCGCGACACAGGCCCGCGACATCGTCATGACGCCAACCGCATGGAAGGACATGCTGCGCGTCAATCGCTGGGTCAATGAGAACATCAAGCCGATGACCGATCAGGAGCACTGGGGTGTCATCGAGAAGTGGTCGTATCCGACCGACGGCTACGGCGACTGCGAAGACTACGTGCTGCTGAAGCGCAAGATGCTGATCGATGCCGGCTGGCCGCGTGAAGCCCTGCTGATCACGGTGGTCCGCGACAAGAAAGGTGAAGGCCACGCGGTCCTCACGGTGAAATCCGACAAGGGCGAATACGTTCTCGACAACCAGAACGAAGACGTCGTTGCGTGGACCGACACCGGCTATCGCTTCGTGAAGCGTCAGTCGCAATCCGATCCGAATGTGTGGGTGTCGCTGGGCGATTCACGTCCTGCGGTCTCCACCGCAAGTTCGCGCTAACAGCGTGGCCCGGAAAAGTGTGAAGCGGTTTTCCGACGAGGCCATGCGCAAAGAATAACTTTCAGGAGCTACACGACCCGGTCGTATCCCCACCCCTCCCCGTCCCAGACCGGATCGTGCGCGGCCAGTGCTTCCCCCAAGCGCTGGCCGCACCTTTTCATTGCGCCCAAGAAAAAAGCCGGTTCGTGAGAACCGGCTTCAAGTCGTACTGGAGTAGATGATTTTAATTCAGGTGATAGTTCAAACCCAACGTCACCGTGGAAATGTTGTCCTTCACCCGCATCGGCGTCACGACGAGACCGCCCACGGATGTCGGTGTCTCAAGCTGCGAGCCGAAACCGAGATAGTTGTATTCCGCGCGCGCCGACCAGTTGTTCAGGAAGGCGTATTCAAAGCCACCGCCAACAACGTAGCCGGTACGGCTGAAGCGCCCGGTCGAACTGCCGCCAAGACCATCGGTGGCATTCGCAACGTCACGGGTGAATGCGACGCCGCCCTTGCCGTACAGCAGTGCACGATCGAACGCGTAGCCCGCGCGCCCTGCGACGGTCGCGATATAGTCGTTCTTCACCGAAATCGTGCCGAGGCCCACCGGACCAGTGGTGTTCAGTTTGATGTCGGCCCACGAATAGGTGCCTTCGATGCCGAGGACCAATGCGTTGATCTGATAGAGATAGCCGATCTGGCCGCCCGCAACCGCGCCCTTGGTATTGACGGTGCTGTCCGGAGTTGCCCCCGTTGGATCGGTGCCGGTGATGCGGCCCCAGCCATAACCACCGTGAGCGCCCAGATAAAGGCCCGTCCATGTGAAAGCTGGCGCGACCATAGGGGCCTTGGTGTAGGCCATCGGTTGAGGCGACGACATATCGGCGCCAAATGCCACCGCTGTCAGCGCCACCGAGCTTGCAGCCGCAAGAAGAAGTTTTCGCA
>JAPLPA010000005.1 GCA_026400415.1 Afipia sp.
CAGGAAAAGACGCCGTCCTTCACGGTCAACGACCAGAAGGGATTTTACCACGACTTCTCCAGCGGCAAGCACGGCGACATTATTTCGTTTGTGATGGAAACCGAAGGCGTCGGATTTCCCGAAGCTGTCGAGCGGCTCGCGTCGATGGCCGGCATGGCGCTCCCTGCGGTGACGCCGGATGCGGCGCGCCACGAGCAACGCCGCAAAACTCTTTATGACGTGATGGACCTCGCGGCGAAATTCTTCGCCGACACGCTGACCTCCCGCAACGGCGCAAAAGCACGCGGCTATCTCGGAGACCGTTCGATCACGCCTTCGACGCAGCTTCAATTTCGTATTGGTTACGCGTCAAACGAGCGTTTCGCTCTGAAAGAACATCTCGGCGCGCAGGGGATCTCGGTTGACGACATGATCGAAGCCGGATTGCTGATCGGCGGCGAGGACATTCCCGTGCCTTACGATCGGTTTCGCGATCGCGTGATGTTTCCGATTACGGATTCGCGCAATCGCGTCATCGCGTTCGGCGGACGTGCGCTCGAAAAAGACGTGCCAGCCAAATACATGAATTCGCCGGAGACGCCGCTGTTTCACAAGGGTGACAATCTCTACAACATCGCCACCGCGCGACAGGCGACGCATGACGGCGCGCAATTGATCGTCGCCGAAGGCTATGTGGATGTGATCGCACTGGTGACGACAGGCTTTGCGGGTGCGGTTGCACCGCTCGGCACGGCGCTCACGGAAAATCAACTACAGCTTTTGTGGAAGATGGCCGACGAGCCGATTTTGTGTTTCGACGGCGATGGCGCGGGACAACGCGCGGCGTTTCGTGCGGCTGACCTCGCGCTGCCGCATCTCAAGCCCGGAAAGAGTCTTCGTTTTGCTTTGTTGCCCGAAGGTCAGGACCCGGACGATCTGGCACGCTCCGGCGGACGCGCCGCCATCGAGGAAGTGATCGCTGCCGCCAAGCCGCTCGGCGAAATCATCTGGTCGCGCGAAGTCGAAGGCGGAAGTTTTGCGACGCCCGAGCGCCGCGCGGCGCTGGAAGCACGCATCAAGGAATTGTCGAACGGCATCCGCGATGAAACCGTTCGACGTTATTACTGGCAGGATTTCACCCAGCGCCTTCAGCGCGCCTTCGCACCGGAGCAGGGCCAACGCGGCGGCTATCGTCAGCAGGGCGGCTTCAGCCAGCCGGGATTTGCCGGCGAATCAGCGCGGCGTTTTCAGCCTCGCGCGCCATATGGCGGAACCAATTCAGGGCACGGTGACTTCAGGGGCGGTCTATCCACAGCCGCGCGGACCATCGCGCGCGGGCCGTATCAGGTCGCAAGTCCGCATCTGGCGAACTCGCCGATCCTGCGCGGCCAGCGCAGCGCGATCTCGCGGCGCGAGGCCCTCATTCTGCTATCGCTGATCAATCATCCCTGGCTGCTGCACGATCATCTGGAAGAAGCCGCAGCACTTGAACTGGCGCACACCGAAGCGAACAAATTACGCGCCGCCATCATCGCGGTTTTCGCGCGCGATCACGATCATCACGCGACATCCGCCGAGCAGAGCGAGAAACTCCGCGCCGAGTTGGAAAAATCCGGATTTTCCGAGCATTTACAACGAATTGAGCGGGCATTGACGACCAAGGATGTGTGGGGCGCACAACCGGGTGCCGCCAATGAAGATGTTCTTTCGACATGGCACCAGCTGGTTGCCTTGCATCGTCAGTCCCACTCCTTATTTAGAGAACTCAAGGATGCCGAACAGGCGCTGGCGCAAGACCCCACCAAGGCCCATGAGGCCTGGTTGTTCGATGTGAAAGCCCGGCTTGCCGAAGTGGACGGCCTTGAAGCGTTGATTGAGGGTTTTGGCGAGTTATCGGGACGGTTCCAGCGCAGCGTATGAGCCGGAAAATAGCCGCCCGAGGCGTCGACCAAGGCCTTAAAAAGACTCGCCAAACCGGGTTTTTACCCGCAAAAACAGGGTTAATCGAAGCTTAACGGCCTTCGCCTAAACGTCTGGGCCAGACCTCAATTCCACACGGGTGGTGCTGTCAAAAGCGCCGCCCTTTCCGCATCCTACGGGACGTTGGCGGACCACCTCAATTCGGTGCGGGTTATCCCTCGCCGCGCGCGCGTTTCAGGAGCAGTGAATGGCCAGCAAGGCAAAGACGGCAGCGATCAAAGACAACAAGGATCAGAAGGCTGCCGATACGCCTGAGAAGGACGGTCCCGAAGCACCGTCGCCGTTGCTCGATCTGTCCGATGCCGCCGTCAAGAAGATGATCAAGCAGGCCAAGAAGCGCGGCTTCGTGACCTTCGATCAGCTCAATGAAGTTTTGCCGTCCGACACCACCTCACCCGAACAGATCGAAGACATCATGGCGATGCTCTCCGACATGGGCATCAACGTGTCAGAGTCTGATGACGGCGACAGCGACGAGGAAAACAAGGACGAGGCCGACGACGAAACCGACAACGAACTTGTCGAAGTCACGCAGAAGGCCGTTACCGAAGTCAAGAAATCAGAACCGGGCGAACGCACCGACGATCCCGTGCGCATGTATCTGCGCGAGATGGGCACCGTCGAGTTGCTGTCGCGCGAAGGCGAAATTGCGATCGCAAAACGCATCGAGGCCGGCCGCGAGGCGATGATCGCAGGACTGTGCGAAAGCCCGCTGACGTTTCAGGCCATCATCATCTGGCGCGATGAATTGAACGAAGGAAAAATCTTCCTCCGCGACATCATCGATCTGGAAGCCACTTACGCCGGCCCCGACGCCAAGAACAACATGAACCCCGCGATGATCGCAGGTCCCGTTGGTCCTGACGGTCAGCCCACCAATGCGATCATCAACGCCGACGGCACCGTGCAGGTGATCTCGTCGCAGGCCGCCGTGCCGCCGTCAGCGTCGCCGCCCGCAGCGCCTCCATCCGCAACGCCGTTTCGTGCGACGCCTGATGGCGAAGAAGGTGCCGCGCCTCCGACTGAGGAGGATGACGACGACGAATTCGAGAACCAGATGTCGCTGGCCGCCATCGAGGCGGAACTGAAGCCGAAGGTCGTCGAGACGTTCGACAAGATTGCCGACAACTACAAGAAGCTGCGCCGCCTTCAAGAGCAGGACATTCAGAACCAGCTGCAGAACGAGACGCTTTCGCCTGCGCAGGAGCGCAAATACAAGAAGCTGAAGGACGACATCATCGTCGAGGTGAAGTCGCTGCGGCTCAATCAGGCGCGTATCGATTCGCTGGTCGAGCAGCTCTACGACATCAACAAGAAACTCGTCTCGTTCGAAGGCCGCTTGTTTCGCCTCGGCGACAGCCACGGCGTCGGCCGCGAAGATTTTCTGAAAAACTACCAAGGCTCGGAACTCGATCCGCGCTGGCTCAACCGCGTCTCAAAGCTCGCCGCCAAGGGCTGGAAGAATTTTGTCGCGGTCGAGAAGGACAAGATCAAGGATTTACGTCTGGCGATTCAGGAACTGGCTGCGCTCACGGGTCTGGAGATCGGCGAATTCCGCAAGATCGTCCACGGCGTGCAAAAGGGCGAGCGCGAAGCGCGTCAGGCCAAGAAGGAAATGGTCGAAGCCAATCTGCGTCTCGTGATTTCGATTGCGAAGAAATACACCAATCGCGGCCTGCAATTCCTCGATCTCATTCAGGAAGGCAATATCGGCCTGATGAAAGCGGTCGATAAATTCGAATATCGCCGCGGCTACAAGTTCTCGACCTATGCGACGTGGTGGATTCGTCAGGCCATTACGCGCTCGATTGCCGACCAGGCGCGCACCATCCGTATTCCGGTGCACATGATCGAGACCATCAACAAGATCGTGCGCACCTCGCGCCAGATGCTCAACGAAATCGGCCGCGAGCCGACGCCGGAAGAACTCGCCGAAAAACTCGGCATGCCGCTGGAGAAGGTGCGCAAGGTTCTCAAGATCGCGAAAGAGCCGCTATCGCTCGAAACGCCTGTCGGCGACGAGGAAGATTCGCATCTCGGCGATTTCATCGAGGACAAGAACGCGATCCTGCCGATCGATGCGGCGATCCAGTCGAACCTGCGCGAGACCACGACCCGCGTGCTGGCGTCACTGACGCCGCGCGAGGAGCGCGTGCTGCGCATGCGCTTCGGCATCGGCATGAACACCGACCACACGCTGGAA
>JAPLPA010000094.1 GCA_026400415.1 Afipia sp.
GCGCAAAATCCGATTCCTGATTGTTGATTCAGCTAGGAAACCTCGTTTGAGTCGGTGATCCCAGGATTTGAATTGAAATCAAGCCTGCTGGCCAGAGGAACGCAATTCCCAGGGCAAGCAGATAAAGGATTGGTGCTATCGCGCTTTGAAACATCCCTAGCCTGATCCTGACCCTACAAACTGGTCAATGTTGCGGGCAATTTTTTTGGGCATTAAAAGATGCATGAAACGCTCGTCTGTCCGACGTCGATGCCGAGTTTGAGCAACTCTCCGTGGATCCGCGGCGCGCCCCACAGCGGATTGGCAATGCTCATCTCGCGTATAAGCCTGCGTATCTCGGGCGGTACAATGGGCCGGCCAACGTGGCGTCTCGACCTCCAGCGCCAATACGATCTGAATCCAGCGCGGTGCCAGCGAACAATTGTGTCTGGCTTCACGATCGCCAATGCATCGCAAACTTTAGGGAACAGCCGATAGAGACCTACGAATATCGCTCGGTCGACGGCGCTAAAGAGGAATTTCTTGGGAGCAGATCGCCGCACAACGTTGAGTTGGTGCCGCAACGCCAAAATCTCTGCCTCAAGCGCTGCTCACGACCGGATTAGGTCGACAACCATGTAACCAATGAGCCTGCAAAGATCCCTCATCCCGCAACAGCATCACCCGATTCGTAGCTACCCGCCAGCCGGATAGATTTACGACAGGGACAGCAGTGTTCAGGTCGCAGACGAGTTTGCACGCTCTGCGGCGATATACGCCTGTCTCTTGATATTGCGATTAAGATACGGAACAGCGACGTCAGAAATACCGACGTCATAATCAATCGCCCAAGTCAGGCATGTGGTGAGCAGAATGTCGGCGGTTGTGAACTGATCGCCCATCAGATATTCGCGGCCATCTGCAAGAGCTGAATCTACGAAGCGAAGTTGTTGCCTAAAATAATCGGCTGCTTGGCTTACCACAACGGGCGCATCGCCATATAGATGAGCGAGTCCCTTATTTGTTCCGTGACGGCGCATAACGTACAGACTCGTGGAATCAAGCTCGGTAACAATAAAAAAGCACCACTCGAGCCATTTGGCGTAATCGCGACGGCTGCTCGGAACAAGAGACCGATCCTTTGAAGGATAGGTATTGGCAAGATACGCAACAATTGCAGCGCTTTCACCTAACGTCAGGTCGCCGTCTTGTAAAAGGGGGACTTTCTGCCGCGGATTCAGCTTAGTGTATTCGGTGGTTTTGGTCTCACCAGTCCGTGGTCCGATCGGCTTCTTCGTGTAAGGCAGGTCAAGTTCGAAAAGCGCCCAATGCGGACGGATGGTCCGAGCGGTGCCAACGCCCCAGAGGATGAGATCTCTCGCCATCACCACTTCTCCACCGAAGGGCGCAAGTCGAGCTCGAACGTCCAGCCGTCCCTGGCTTGATTGTGAACAAACCAATAGGCTTCAGCGATCGAAGCCATATCAGTAAGGCTATCAGGCGGGATGTCCTTTGCATCGATCCCGCTCGCCGCCTTCATTCGCTGATGAATAGCGGCGCTGTTCACAGCGGCGTCCAACAGCAAATGCGCAACGTGAATGTTGTTCGGACCAAGCTCGCGGGCCATCGCCTGCGCGACGGCGCGAAGCCCGAATTTTGCAGATGAGAATGCGGCAAACCCGATGCCGCCACGAACGCTGGCGGTTGCACCTGTGAAAAGCATAGTACCTCGCCCACGCGCAACCATATGCTTCGCAGCTTCACGTCCCACCAGAAATCCTGCATAGCAAGCAAGCTCCCACGCTCTGAAGAAAAGCTTCTCCGTCGTCTCCAAGAGCGGCTTGTTGACGTTGGCGCCTGCGTTGAAAAGACAAACTTCGATAGGCCCGATTTCACGTTCAACTTGCGCAAACAGAGCCTGCACCTGCTCTTCTTTGCGGGCATCTACACTAAACGCATGAAGGGTTTGCCCTTGCGCTTTAAGTTCGTCAGCTAATGCTTTCGACTTCTCTGCCTCGCGTCTCGCGACACAGACAGTATATCCACCCTTGGCGAAACGCCTCGCAACCGCCGCGCCAATCGCATCGCCGGCCCCAACCAACAGAGCTACCCTGACGTTTTGAGCCATAACTCTTCCCTCCACTGCAATTTCGTTTGCCCTAAGGCGCGACCCGCACAACCTTATCTGCGACCATTTTTTCGATAACAGTGTCGCTGTAACCAAGATCGTGCAGCACGGCGGTCGAGTGTTCGCCGACGCGCGGTGCAGGTCCGCCGATCTTGGCCTTGTTGACCTCGAAGATCGCCGCCGGCTTCGGTTGACGAACACGGCCGACGGTCGGCTGATCCAGTTCCTCAATCAACTCGCGCGCTATGACCTGCTCATTGTGGATGATCTCCCCGCGCCGGAGGATTGGCGCGCACGGGACGTCGCACGCATCGAGTCGCTCAAGCCAATGGGCTGTCGTGTGCTTGCGTATGTAGTCTTGCATCGTGTGGATGCGTGCCGTCGCATTTGTAAAACGCGCGGTGGGCGTTGCGAACCGTTCGTCCCTCGCGAGCTCCGGATCGCCGCTTGCCTTGCAGAAGCCCTGCCACTCCGAATCCGAAATGGTGCCGGCGGTGATGTAGCCATCCAGCGTCTGAAACACGAGGTCGGGCCGGTCGTTCGGATCTCCTACAGCCTGTTCCTTGCCCACCACCGTGTATTGCATCATGCCTTCCGGCCACAGATAGGAAATCATGGTGTCGAGCATCGCCACCTGGATGTAATCGCCCTCACCGGTTTTCTCGCGTGCATATAGCGCCGAGGAAACCGCCTGCGCCGTGAACACCGAGGTCGTCTTGTCGCAGACGATGGTGCGGATCATCTGCGGACGGTTGGTGACCGGCTGCGCCTGAATATCGGCAAAACCTGACAGCGCCTGCACGATCGGATCGTACACGCGCTTCTTCATATAGGGACCGGAGTCGCCGACGCCCGAGATCGATACATAAATCAGCCGCGGATATTTCTCGCGCAATTCCTTCTGCCCAAGACCGAGGCGCTCCATCGTGCCGGGTCGAAAATTCTGCACCAGAACATCCGCCTGCGCCGCGAGCCTTGTCAGCACTTCGCGCCCTTTCTCGCTTTTGATATCGATCGACAGCGATCGCTTGCCGCGGTTGCATGACACGAACAGCGCGGAGAATTCCCCGGCCGCATCGATCAATGTTCGGCTTCGGCGCGTGCCGTCACCGCCGATAGGTTCGATCTTCAGGACATCCGCGCCCTGATCCGCCAGAAACATCGTCGCGTAGGGACCGGACACGACGGCGGTCAAATCCAGAACGCGCACACCGTTGAGTGGACCAGGCATTTTACTCTCCCTCGGCTCGTCCGACCGTCCGCCTACACGCTTAGATACGTGCGCTTGACGTCTTCGTTATGTACAAGATCGTGCGTTTTCCCGCTGAACTGCACGCGCCCCTGACTGAGCACGTAAATGAAATCCGCAAGACGCGTCGCGAGATAGAAATTCTGTTCAACAAGCAGGATCGGAATGCCTGATGCCTTCACGTCGAGCAGAACTTCGGCCAACGTCTGAATGATGACGGGCGCCAGACCCTCGCTCGGTTCATCGAGAACCATGAGATCGGGTCCGGCAACAAGCGCGCGTGCGATCGCCAGCATCTGCTGCTCGCCCCCCGATAACTGGCCGCCGAGACTGTTTTGGCGCTCTCCAAGCCGAGGAAAAATCTCGAACGCATACTTTGCCGTCTTTCGGCCCGGACGATTTTTTGCCGCCGCATAGGCCATCGCGAGATGCTCGTTCACGGTGACGTTCGGAAAAATCCCGCGATCTTCCGGAACGAACGCGATTCCAAGGCGCACGATGCGGTAAGTCGGAAGATGACTGATGCCGGTTCCGTTGAACGAAATCTCGCCGCGGCGCGTTGGCGTTAATCCGAGAATCGACCGCAACGTCGTTGTTTTCCCGGCTCCATTGCGTCCGAGTAAGGCCACGCACTGACCATGCGATACATCGAGACTGACACCCTGAAGGACATGACTCTCGCCATAGTAGGTGTGAATGTCGTTGACCTTAAGCATGGTCGTTTCCTAGATACGCCTCGATAACTTGCGGGTTTGAACGAATGTCATCCTTGCCGCCTGTCGCCAGCACCTTTCCGTAGCTCAAGACAGTGATGACGTCGCAGATCGCAAACACGACGTCCATGTCGTGTTCGACCAGCACAATAGTAAGATCGCGCGGCAGTTTGTTGATCAACTCGATCAGCCGCTCGCGCTCGTCGGGTGACGTTCCAGCCGCCGGCTCATCCATCAAAAGAATTTTCGGCTCGGCACAAAGCGCAATCGCGACTTCGAGTTGCCGCTTCTGTCCGTAGGACAATTCCTTCACCAGACGATGGAGCGCTGTATCCAGATGCATCATCTCAGCAATGCGGCGAGCCTTCGCAATGATGTCCGGGAAACTGTCTTTTGATCGGAACATCGCATAGCGAGAGCTGTGTGACGCCTGACACGCAACACGCAGATTCTCAAGAACGGTTACGTTTTCAAGCAGCATGTTCTTCTGAAACGAGCGCGACAGGCCGCCGCGCGTGACGGCATCGGGATGACCGTGTTTGAGCGGAACGCCGTGAATCAGTATCTCGCCGCTGCTGGGCCGAAGCCAGCCAGTCACGAGATTGAACAACGTTGTCTTTCCGGCGCCATTTGGGCCGATGACGGCGTGCCTCTGTCCATCGGCAACGACGAGGTTGAGCTTCGAAATAACTTCGAGACCACCGAACGACTTGGAAAGGTCACGAATGTCCAATGCGGTCATCGCCATCGCTCCATCATTGAGCGCGCCGCGCCCGCGATTCCGCCGCGGAAGAATGCAACCACCAGCATGAAGAATATGCCGAAGAAGAGATTGTATTCCTCGGTGATGCTACTGAGTAGTTGCTTCACAATGACAAAAATGGCCGCCCCGAAGAAAGGCCCGAGAATGACATTGGCACCGCCGATGATGACCATCAGCACGCCCTCGCCGCTCATCTGCCAGCTCATCGTGTCCGGATTGACGAAGTAAGTATATTGGGACTGCAAGATGCCGGCCACGGCGCAGAAAATGGCGGCGATCGCGAACGAAGCGATTTTGTACTTTGCGACCGCATAGCCCATCGAGACGATGCGCGCTTCATTTTCGCGAATGCCGATGAGAACGCTGCCAAACGGCGAATTTACAATCCGCCAGAGCGCCAGCAATGCAACCGCAGAAACGGCCAAGATGTAGTAGTAGAACGTCACCTGGTTATCGGCATTGACGCCAAGCCAACTCAGATCCGGCCGGGGAATTCCCGTCATGCCGTCCGAACCATTTGTCCAGCGCAGCTTTATGGCGGCGCCATAGAACATCTGCGAGAAGGCAAGTGTAATCAGAAGAAATTCGACTCCGCGCGTGCGCGTGCAAATTGCACCGATCGCGCAGGCGACGATGCCGACAACAATCAGGGTTGTCGGTGCCGAAATCCAGAGCGGCCAGCCAAGCAACGCCGTTCCGATTGCAATACCGTACCCGCCCAAACCGAGAAACATGGATTGCCCAAGCGACGTCAGTCCGGTGTAGCCAACCAGCAGATTGATGCCGGACGCAAAAATGCCCGCGATCAAAACTTCAACCGCCAGTGTCAGCCCATATCCGGTCGCGATGACCGGAAGGCACAGCAGAATCGCAATCATCGCAAGGACGAAGACCGCTATGGGAAACCGATGAGACTTCGTCGTCATACCGGTTTGGTGGAGTGAAATTGCGGCGGATCGCTCGATCTTCATCACGCGACCCTGCCAGCCGAAGCGAACAACCCTTGTGGACGGAAGATCATCACCGCAATCAGCAGAGCGTAGACCGCAAACAGCTCCGCCTCCGGGAAAAAAGCCTGCGAAAGCGTATCGGTCATTCCAACGATGAGCGAGGCATAGAATGAACCTCGGAGATTGCCGAGACCTCCGACGACGACGACGACAAATGTTGTCACCACGATGCCGATGCCCATGTTCGAGTAAATACTCATCACGGGTGCAGCGACAACGCCAGCCAGTCCCGCAAGCGCCGACCCCAAACCGAACACAAGGCCGAAGACAACGTTGATATTGATTCCAAGCGCGGTGACCATTTCGCGGTTGTCGACGCCTGCACGCAGCGTGGCGCCCACCAGTGTTCGGTCGATAATGAGAACCAGCGCGACAGCGACCAGCACGCCGACAAAAATGATGAACAGGCGATAGAGCGGATAGTCGATGCCGAAAAAATGAAATCGCCCTTTGAGAAAATCCGGAGGCGAGATGCTGTAAAATGCCGAACCGTATATGTATTCAACGGCTCCCGCGGTTGCGAAAAGTAATCCGAAGGTCAGCAACGCGAGATCGAGATGCGTGGACCGCCCCCGTTCTGCCAAAGGCTGGAGCACGAAGTATTGGAGGGTGAACCCCAATAGGAATGGAAGAGCCGATCCGGCTACCAATGCAAACCAGAAGGAGCCGGTGGCCTTCGCAACCACCAGGCCGAAATACGCGCCCATCGTGAAAAATGCGCCGTGAGCAAGATTGAGGATATTCATCAGCCCAAAAATGAGCGTCAGGCCCACCGCAAGCAGAAACACCAGCATGCTAAACTGCACGCCATTCAGAATTTGAATGATGATGAGGTTCATGGATTGCCAAAAGAAAAAGGCACGGGCTTCGCGCGAAGCGAAGCCCGCGTGTTATCAGAACGACTTGGTGCAGCCAGGCAGATCGGGTGCGCCGGGAAACGTATCGACGAGCTGGCGAACTGGCTTGCCGTCGGAACCCTTCACGATCTCCACGATGTAGACCTTCTCAAGCTGCGCCGAAGCCTGGGCGTTGAACACGATCTTGCCGCGCGGTGCATCGAACGTCAGACCGCGCATCGTGGACACGAAGGCCGCCTTGTCTTCGGGCATCTTGCCGCCGAGCTTCTCGAAGGTCAGCATGATCGCCTTCGCGTTGTCGTAGCCGAGTTCGGCGCTGACATCGGGGTCCATGTTGAACTTCTTCCTGAAGGCATCGACAAATTTCTTGTTTGCTGGTGTATCGATTCCCGGAAAGTGTGTCGCAACGTGCTTTGCCTTGAGCACCAGATCGCCCAACGCGGGCCAGAGCGCTTCGTCATAGACCCAATGATCGCCGATCAGCGGGATCTTCTCGCGCAATCCGAAGTCGGCGTGCTGTTTGACCACTTGGATGGCTTCGGAACCGGCATAGAAAGCGTAGATCATCTGCGCGCCGGAATTCGCCGCCTGTGTCAGGGCCGCGCTGTAGTCCTTGGTCTTCTGGAACGGCGTCCAGATTTCCTCGATGACCTTTCCGCCATTGTCCTCGAAGCCGCGCTTGAAGCCGCCGATGAATGCACGACCCGCAGAATAATCCGGTCCCATGGTGACGGCCGTCTTCATGCCGCCCTTGGTGGCCCAGTATTTTCCGGAATTATATTCGAAGCCGTTCGCGCTGAATGAAGTGCGCGCCACATAGGCATTGCAGAACTTGCCAGTGATCTCGTCTGCAAAGGCGTTTGCAAAGATCATTGGCATCTTATTCTTTTCGGCGAGTTCCGACACGGCGATGCCGACATTCGACCCGATCACACCGGCCACCAAATCAACCTGATCGGACTGGACGAACTTGTTGAATCGCTGAACGCCGACGCTTGGCGTCAATTCATCGTCAGCACGGATAATTTCAATGGCTCGTCCTGCCACCTTGTTTCCATACTCTTCGAGTGCGATCTGAAAACCGCGATCGATACTATCGGCGAGCGGGGCATACACTCCTTTATATGGAAGCATCAGGCCAAGCTTGATCGGCCCGGAATTCTGGGCCAGCGAAGGACTGCCAAGTGCTGCGGCAGCAAATGCGCACAGAAAAAAACACGCAAGTTTATTGATACGAAATACCATCACGACGACCTCCCTGATGCAGCGACGTGAACGTCGCGTTCCGCCCGTTCCGGTTTCAGGACGGATTGATCCATCCACGACCGTTTTTTTGGAAGTTACATCAAAATGAGCGAGGAGACTTGCGGCAAAGCGCCAAACATACGCAATAGCGCCACGACAAATGCGCCATGGCGACATTTTGGATCAAGCCGGCTCGTGAATCTGGTTTATGCCAACGATCTTTGCCGAAACGACGATGGCGACATACCGGTCGACTTCTTGAAACGGGTCGAGAAATGCTGGACGTGCGAAAATCCCGTGGCCAGCGCAATGTCGGTGACCGGCTCGGATGTATGAGCAAGCCGTCGTTTCGCTTCCCCCATGCGCAGTGCCTGGACAAAACAGTAAGGGCTTGCACCGACGCGCTCCTGAAATGCTCGAAGAAAATGCCGTTTGCTAAGACCTGCAATACCGGCCAATTGCGCGATCGAAATTTGCTCCTCAAGATTTGACCTAATGAAATCTTCAACAAGCTTCAGTCGATGGCCATTGATGCCGCCGCGATACGAGGTCAGCTCGTCTTTGGTGCCCTCGCCAAGACGCGAAATATGCGCAAGCGCCTGTATGGCCCACCCTTCGGACATCAGACCAAACAAACTGTCAGGTGATGCCGCTTCGCGGCAAAGTTCCGCAAGACCGCGCGTCAGCACATCGTGTTCGAACGCAATGGTCGGATTGGTAATCGTGCGCTGCAATCGTTGATCAACGAGTTCGGGGTTGAGAAAGATCACGGTGTAGTCGAGCGTCGGGCCGACGTCCCACTCGCCTTCTATCTCAACGGCCGCAGGAAAAATCGCGAGCTTCGATTTTCCCAAAAATTGGCGATTGACAGCGCGGCCATCAACAGTAGCCTTCAGACGTACCGCGCCCTTGTTGAAACAAAACAGCGACAACTCAGGCTGGCGAAAATGCCAGTGCATCTTGCCCGCCGTTTCGCGGCGAAGCATTTCGATCCTGATGGCTGGCGTGTCGGTGATGACGGAGGACACGAGATCTCCGCCTACGGACCGCACATACTTTTCGCGCCCAGCCTGTCCCAAATTCAATCTCCGTGAAGTCGCATTTGCGACCTTAGTTCAGAATAAGAATGGCCTCAAAAGCCATGTGAATCTAGCCGATTCTCTGTGATTTTTTGGACGACGCACTGCAATAACAACAGGGCAGTCCGGAGTTTGTGGGAGCCCCGCACGTAGGTGCAGTCATGCGCACGCAGGAATCTGCATTTTCAGCCTAATACGATTTCACGAGCGGTTAATGACGGGCGACGGATGGCAGGAGCATCACTCTTTCCGTCGCCAAGGATCACGGCGCGAAGTGTCGCTACTCCGTTGCGCCTAGCGGCGTCCAAAGATCGCGCTTAGAGTGCCTGAAAAACATTTAGTGAGGCCCCGCCGCACAAGTTCAACTGAAAATCGTTTTGCGTTTTCCTTATCAGTCGCCAACTGGATAGATTTTTAGTGTTTCATTACCAGTGGTCACGTGCGTCCCATTCCATAAATTCCAGTTTACGAAGCTGCGCCGAAACTTATCGAGACGCTAAACTATCATGGCTTCGCCATTTTCTGACCAGTTGGCAAACTGTCTCAATTCTCGAAAACGTTATTGAGGAAGAAATCCAGTAAACACACGCCGTTGCTCCCGTCAC